>SSSX01000242.1 GCA_015657735.1 Zoogloeaceae bacterium | reverse complement strand
CTCGGTGCAGACGCTGCAGAAGGTGCACGAACTGGCCGACCGCCTGACCACCCTCGCGGCGCCCGCCAACATCGCCCGCATCGAGCGGACCCTCGCCAACCTCGAATCTTCCAGCCACGGCCTCGACCGCACGCTGAAGGAGGCCCCGCAGACCCTCGCCGCGCTGCGTCAGGTCGTCGGCAAGGACAATCTCGCGCGCCTCGCCCGCACCCTCGACAACCTCGAGCGCCTGAGCGCCGACGCGGCGCCGCTGGCCCGCGACGGGCGCAGCCTGGTGGCCAAGCTGCAGGGCGTCGGCGAGCGCATCGACAGCCTCGTCGGCACCACCGGCGAGGGCCTCGCCAGCAGCACGCTGCCGCGCCTGAACGTGCTGCTGCAGGAGCTGACCACCACCTCGCGGCAACTTTCCGATCTGCTCGACGAGATCGACGACTCCCCGCAACTCCTGCTCCTCGGCCGGCGCAAGCCGCCCCCCGGACCCGGCGAGGCCGGCTTCGGGGCGGCGGCCGGCGCCCAATGACGGGCGCTCGCCGCGAAGGCCCCGCGATGGCACGCAAATCCGTTTCCGGAATCCTCCTCGCCGTGTCCGCCGTGCTGGCGCTGGCCGCCTGCAACAGCGTGCCGAAGGCGGCACCGGGCTATGCGGCCCACGACTTCGGCCTGCCCGACGGGCCGCCGGCGCGCCAGTTGCCGTTCCCGATCCGCAACACCGAAGTCGTGCCGGCGCCGTGGCTCGCCTCCACCGCCATGCACTACCGTTTGCTCTATGCGCAGCCGACGCGCCGCCAGGTGTTCGTCGAGAACCGCTGGGCGGCGCAGCCGGCGCAGCTGATCGAGCTGACCATCCGCCGCTCGATGCGCACCGCCGATCCGGCGCTGGGCGGCAGCGGCTGCCGGCTGCGCATCGACCTCGACGAATTCGCCCAGGTCTTTGATGCCGAGGGTGTCAGCCGCGGCGTCGTCGAAGCCCGGGCCGCGCTGCTCGCACCGCGCAGCGACCAGCTCATCGCCACCCGCGCCTTCAGCGTGGCGCGGCCGGCACCGTCGGCGAATGCGGTCGGCGGCGTGGTCGCGCTGCGCGAGGCGGTGACCCGCTTGAAGGGCGAACTGCTCGACTGGCTCGAAGGCCTCGACGCCGATCCCGCCAGCCGCGTGCGCGCCCGCTGCGGCGCCTGAATTTCCGGCGACCGGCCGGCACGTGCCGGCGCCATTTGCAAAGAGAGGGAGAAATAGATGAACGCAGTTGTCGAAACCGCCACCGAACCGATGCTGTTGCGCCAGGACGCCGAGGGCGTCGCCACCGTGACGCTGAACCGGCCGGGCCAGTTCAATGCGCTGTCGCAGGCGATGCTCGAAGCCCTGCTGGCCGAACTGGAAGCCATCGCCGCCGACAAGTCGGTGCGCGTCGTGGTGCTGGCCGGGGCCGGCAAGGCCTTCTGCGCCGGCCACGACCTGAAGGAAATGCGCGGCAACCACACCAAGGCCTTCCAGCAGGCTCTGTTCCGCCTGTGCGGCAAGGTGATGATGCAGATCGTGACCATGCCGCAGCCGGTCATCGCGCGCATCCACGGCATCGCCACCGCGGCGGGCTGCCAGCTGGTGTCGATGTGCGATCTGGCGGTGGCGTCCGAGGTGGCGCGCTTTGCGGTGTCGGGCATCAACGTCGGCCTGTTCTGCGCGACGCCGAGCGTCGGCCTGTCGCGCAACATGGGCCGCAAGCAGGCTTTCGAGATGCTCGTCACCGGCGACTTCATCGACGCCGCCGAAGCGCAGCGGCGCGGGCTGGTGAATCGCGTCGTGCCGCTCGAGACGCTCGACGTCGAAGTGGCGAGACTCGCCGCGTCGATCTGCGCCAAGTCGCCGGTGGCGATCGCGATGGGCAAGCAGATGTTCTACTCGCAGCTCGAGATGGGGCTCGACGCGGCCTACCAGCAGGCCGCCGAAGTCATGGCCTGCAACATGATGTGCGACGACGCGGCCGAAGGCATCGACGCCTTCATGGCCAAGCGCAAGCCGGTGTGGACCGGCAAATGAGCCGTCGCCCGGGCGTGCCGTGCTGATCGACACCCACTGCCACCTCGACGCCGCCGAGTTCGACGGCGACCGGGAGGCAGCGATGGCGGCGGCGCGGGCGGCCGGGGTCGCCGGTTTTCTGGTGCCGGCCGTCGGTATCGCCGATTTCGGCGCGGTGGCGGCGCTCGCCGCGGCCCATGCCGATTGCCGCCACGCCTTCGGCATCCACCCGATGTACGTCCGTCAGGCGCGGGACGGCGACCTCGACGTCCTGCGCGCCCGGCTCGCCGAGGGTTCGGCGGTGGCGGTCGGCGAAATCGGACTCGACGGCTATGTGGCGGACGGCGACATGCCGCTGCAGCTGCGCTATTTCGAGGCGCAGCTCAAACTCGCCCGGGATTTCGATCTGCCGGTGGTGCTGCACATCCGCCGGGCGCAGGACGAAATCCTCAAGCATCTGCGCCGGGTGCCGGTGCCGGGCGGCATCGCCCACGCCTTCAACGGCAGCCGCCAGCAGGCCGAGGCCTTCATCCGGCTGGGTTTCCGGCTCGGCTTCGGCGGAGCGATGACCTTCGACGGCTCGCGGCGCATCCGCGAGCTGGCGGCTACCCTGCCGCTGTCGGCGATCGTGCTCGAAACCGATGCGCCGGACATCCCGCCGGCGTGGGGAGGCGGGCGGCGCAACGATCCGGCCAACCTGGCGCGCTTTGCGCAGATTCTCGCCGAACTGCGCGGGATGCCGGTCGCCGAGGTGATTGCCGCCACCGGCGCCAACGCCGTCGCGGCGATTCCCGGGCTGGCGTCGCTCAGGCCGCCGCCTGCTTGGCCGGCGGAGTCTGGCTGCGCGCGATGAGGTCGCGGATGTCGGCTTTGAGAGCGACGAAGTCGGCGTCGAATTTGTCGCAGTTCATCATCGACACCCCGAAAACGTAGGCGTACAGCAGCACGCTGCGGGTGGACGCTTCGTGCATCGGCACGCCGCAGGCGAGGAACAGTTCGCGGGCGCAGCGCAGGCGCCAGCTGTCCACCTCTTCGACGATCCGCGCCGCGGCCGGGTCGCGCCGCGCCCAGTCGCGGATCGCCAGTTCGATCAGGATGCCCCGGTTGTTGCGGCTGGTGCTGTAGACGTCGATGACGTGGAACAGCTGCGCCTCGGCGTGGCCCAGCTCCGGCCGGGTCTGCTTGACGATGTCGCGGATACGGCCGTCCTTCCAGGTTTCGAGGACCGCTTCGAGGAGATCCTGGCGATCCTTGAAGTGCCAGTAGAAGCTGCCCTTGGTGACGTGCAGGCGCTTGGCGAGGATTTCGACCCGGATGCTGCCGGCGCCCTCGTCGGCGAGGGTGTCGAGGGCGGCCTGGATCCAGGCGGAACGGTCGAGCTGGGGGCGGGGTGTCTTTGCCATACGCTGTAGTATTGACGCTTATCGTTCCATACGCTACCGTACGGAAAGTGACAAAGCAAGGCTCGTTGTGAGAAGCTGCATGGCATCGCTCACCGTTTCGGTGCAGCGGTGGCTTAGTGTGGAGCCGGGCCTTGGAGAAAAAAGGTTTGCCAGCGTGGTCCGCGTGTGTTCCGGACCCGTCGCGAGCCCGGAGATTGGTGGAAAAAACCTAAATTTGAAGGAGCGCAGCATTGAAGATTCTGGTTCCCGTTAAACGTGTGGTCGATTACAACGTCAAGGTCCGCGTGAAGAGCGACGGCTCCGGCGTCGATATCGCCAACGTCAAGATGTCCATGAACCCCTTCGACGAGATCGCGGTCGAAGAAGCCGTGCGTCTCAAGGAGGCCGGCGTGGCGACCGAGGTCGTGGCGGTGTCCTGCGGCGTCGGCGCCTGCCAGGAAACCCTGCGCACGGCGATGGCCATCGGTGCCGACCGCGGCATCCTCGTCGAGACCGACGTCGACCTGCAGCCGCTGGCGGTCGCCAAGCTGCTCAAGGCGCTGTGCGACAAGGAGCAGCCCCAGGTGGTGATCTGCGGCAAGCAGGCCATCGACGACGACGCCAACCAGACCGGGCAGATGCTGTCCGCGCTGATGGGCTGGCCGCAGGCCACCTTCGCCTCCAAGGTGGCGGTGAGCGGCGCCAAGGCGACCGTGACCCGCGAGATCGACGGCGGCCTCGAAACCCTCGAGATCGCGCTGCCGGCGGTGGTGACCACCGACCTGCGCCTCAACGAGCCGCGCTACGCCACCTTGCCGAACATCATGAAGGCGAAGAAGAAGCCGCTCGAAACCGTCAAGCCCGCCGATCTGGGCGTGGACGTGACGCCTCGCCTGACGACCCTGAAGGTCGTCGAGCCGCCCAAGCGCAGTGCGGGCGTGATGGTGGCTGACGTGGCTCAGCTGGTCGAAAAACTCAAGAACGAAGCGAAGGTGCTGTGATGACGGTCCTGGTGATTGCCGAGCACGACAACGCGTCCCTGAAGGCCGCGACCCTCAATACGATTTCCGCTGCGGCCCGGCTGGGCGGCGATGTCGCGGTGCTGGTGGCGGGTTCCGGTGCGGCCGCGGCGGCCCAGGCGGCGGCTGCGGTGGCCGGCGTGGCGCGCGTCCTGG
Source organism: Zoogloeaceae bacterium (assembly GCA_015657735.1). Lineage (GTDB taxonomy): Bacteria > Pseudomonadota > Gammaproteobacteria > Burkholderiales > Rhodocyclaceae > Zoogloea. Next base: position 1,115 of record SSSX01000242.1, on the reverse strand, counting down.
TGGCCGATTCGGCCGCCTTCGCCGAGCAGTCCGCCGAAAACCTGGCGGCCCAGGTGGTGGCCGTGGTGCAGGCGGCGGGCGCTTCGATCAGCCATGTGCTGGCCCCGGCCAGCACCTTCGGCAAGAACGTCCTGCCGCGCGTCGCCGCGCTGCTCGACGTGGCGCAGATTTCCGACATCGTCGCGGTCGAATCCGCCGACACCTTCGTGCGTCCGATCTACGCCGGCAACGCGCTGGCCACCGTCAAGTCGGCCGACGCGGTGAAGGTCATCACCGTGCGCACCACCGCCTTCGAGGCGGCCGGGGCTGGTGGTTCGGCGGCGGTGGAGCCGGTTGCCGTGGTGGCCGACCTCGGCCAGAGCAAGCTGGTCGGCCGCGAGCTGACCAAATCCGCCCGCCCCGAACTGGGCGCCGCCAAGATCATCGTTTCCGGCGGCCGCGGCCTGGGCAGCAGCGAGAACTACCACAAAGTTCTCGAGCCGCTCGCCGACAAGCTCGGCGCGGCCCTCGGTGCCAGCCGTGCGGCCGTCGATGCCGGCTACGTGCCGAACGACTACCAGGTCGGCCAGACCGGCAAGATCGTCGCCCCGCAGCTGTACCTGGCGGTCGGCATCTCCGGCGCCATCCAGCACCTGGCCGGCATGAAGGATTCCAAGGTGATCGTCGCGATCAACAAGGATCCGGAAGCGCCGATCTTCCAGGTCGCCGACTACGGCCTCGTCGCCGACCTCTTCGAGGCGGTGCCGCAATTGGTGGCGGCAGTCTGAGCTAGCCGTTCCGGGTCGGGCTGAATGAATTTCGCCGCCGATCTCTTCTCCGCAGCGTGGCATGTTCTGGCCGTCGTCTGCGGAGCCGGGGTCGGGGCGTGGGTCGTTCGCACCGCCCCGTGGCGGCGTCTGCAGGACGGGCATCAGCTCAACGCCCTGCTCGGCGCCGCCGTCATCCTGACCGTGCTGTGGAGCCTGAACGCCGGAGTTCGTCCGGGGCTCAATCTTCACCTGCTCGGGGCCATGGCGACCACGCTGATCTTCGGGCCGCAACTGGCGCTGGTCGTCCTGGCGCTGGCGCTGGCCGGCATCACGCTGAACGGCAGCGCCGAGTGGGCGGCCTATCCG
>SSSX01000241.1 GCA_015657735.1 Zoogloeaceae bacterium | reverse complement strand
TCACAGCAGGCGATCCAGGAACAGCGCGGCGAACAGGCCGGTGAGGTAGATCAGCGAGTAGCGGAAGGCGTGGCGGGCGCGGGCGTCGGAGTAGTCGCGCCACAGGTTCCAGGCTTCGCGCAGGTAGCCCAGATTGAGCAGGCTGACCAGCGCGACGTAGATGCCGCCGGACAGACCCAGCGTGGCCGGCAGGTAGGAGACGGCGGCGAGCAGCACGGTGTACAGCAGGATGTGCAGGCAGGTGAGGGGCACGCCGTGGCTCACCGGCAGCATCGGCAGGCCGGCGCGCGCGTATTCGTCGCGGCGGTAGCAGGCCAGGGCCCAGAAGTGGGGGGGCGTCCACAGGAAGATGATGAGGAACAGGGCCAGCGCCGGCAGGCCGATGGAATCGGTCATCGCGGCCCAGCCGAGCACCGGCGGCATTGCGCCGGAGGCGCCGCCGATGACGATGTTCATCGGCGTGGCGGGCTTGAGGATCACGGTGTAGACGATGGCGTAGCCGAGAAAGGTGGCGAGAGTCAGCCACATGGTGAGCGGATTGACCGCCATGTGCAGCAGCCACAGGCCGGCGCCGCCGGTGAGGCAGGCCAGACCGAGGGTTTCGGCGGGGCTGATGATGCCCAGCGGCAGGGGCCGGGCGCGGGTGCGCGCCATGCGGGCGTCGATGGTGCGTTCGACGAGGCAGTTGATCGCCGCGGCGGCGCCGGCGACGAGGGCGATGCCGACGGTGGCGGCGATCATCAGGCCGGCCGGCGGCCAGCCGGGTACGGCGAGGAACATGCCGATCAGCGCGGTGAACACGATCAGGCTGTTCACCCGCGGCTTGCACTGGGTGGCGAAGGCGGCCAGGCGCAGGCGCAGCGGCGCGGACAGGGTGGTGGAGCGGAGGGTGGTCGGCATCGGGGGTCTCCGGTGGCGTGCGTCGTCGGTGTCAGCCTGCCCACGCGTAGCGGAGCAGGCGTTCCATGTCTTTGAGGAGGCCGCGCGGGTCGGCGTCGGGGGCGTAACGCAGGATGATCCGGCCCAGCGGATCGATGACATAGACCCGGTGGCCGGCCTGGTCGAGATCGAAGGCGGCGCGGGCGGCGGCTCCGGTGGCGACGGCGGTGTGCAGATCGGGCTGGATGGCGAGGAGCGGCGCCGTGTCGGGCGTCGGCTGGTCGGTCAGCCAGGTGCGCTGGACGCGGGACATCTGTTTGTAGAGGGCCACGTGCACCTGCCGGGTGGCGACGATCCATTGTCTGCAGGCGGTGTCGCACGGGCCGCTGCCGGCCACGACGAGGCTCCAGTGATCGTTGAAGGCGGTCGCCGCGAGCGGCTCGCCGGCGGCGCTGGTGAGCGGCGGCAGCGGGCGCGCCGGAGTGAGGAGTTCGCCGTGGTTGCCGGCCGTGGCCGGGCGCCAGCCCCACACGTAAAGCCCGCCACCGATCGCAAACGGAAGGATCAGCAGCGCGAGGATCAGCAGCAGCGGGCGGTAGCGGGTCAGCGCAGGAGCGGTCATGGCGGTCACGGGCGCCTCCAGGCGAGGGCGAACCAGATCAGCACGGCCGAAGCGGCAAAGCCGTACCACTGCCAGGCGTAGGACAGGTGGCGCTCGAAACGTTCGTCGGGACGCGGCCAGTCGCGCACGAAGCCGGCCGGCGCATCGGCGGCCAGCTGCAGGATGACCGGCTGGACAGGGTAGGGCGCCGAGCCGGCGAAGCGGGCCAGATCGAGGTTTTGCCAGACCGTTTGCCAGGCGCCGGCGGCGGGGTCGCCCCCGAGGGTGAAGAAGCGCGAAGCGGGCACGACGGCGATGCCGTGCAGCGCCACTGGCGCGGTCGGCGTGGCGACCTGCGGGATGTCGGCGTGGCGGGCCAGCGCCGGAATCCAGCCGCGATTCACCAGCACGCGCATGTCGCTGCCGTCGATGCGCAGCGGGGTGATGACGTGGTAGCCGGCCTGTTCGCGGTGGATGCGGTTGTCGACCAGAAACTGGCGGTCGGTTTCGAAGCGGCCGCGCACGACGACGGCGCGCGAGCCCAGCGCCGCGGCGTCGACCGGGGTGGCGCCGAGCGACACCGGGGTGTCGGTGCCGCGGGTGTCGAGAAGGTGTTGGGCGGCCTGCTTGCGGTCGGCCTTGGCGTGCTGCCAGTTGCCGAGCTGGATGCAGCCGGTGGCGACCGCCAGGGCCACGGCGCCGCCCCACAGCGACGGACGGAAGCGTCGGCCGCTTGTGGCCGTCCGGAGGCGGGCGCAGAATTGGCCGGTGAGTCGCGCGACGACGTTGGGGGAGTGGGTGGTGCTATTCAAATCTGCGGTGGTGCTCATGCTGTTGCTGGTGATCGGCAGCCTCTTCTCGGGCCTGTTCTTCCTGTATCGCGACAAGGGCAGCGGCGACCGCGTGGTGCGCGCGCTGACCGTGCGTATTTCACTTTCCCTGCTGCTCTTCGTGGGCCTGCTGGTGATGTACCGCTTCGGGCCTTACAGCCAATAGACGACGACGAACAGCAGCAGCCACACCACATCCACGAAGTGCCAGTACCAGGCCACCGCCTCAAAGGCGAAGTGGCGTTTGGCGTCGAAGTGGCCGGACAGGCAGCGCCCGGCAACCACGGCCAGCATGATCGCCCCGAGCGTGACGTGGAAACCGTGGAAGCCGGTCAGCATGAAGAAGGTGGCGCCATAGACGCCGGCGCCCATCGTCAGACCCATTTCGGTGTAGGCGTGGTGGTATTCGTAGGCCTGGAAGCCGAGAAAGATCACGCCGAGCAGCACGGTGAGAATCAGACCGAGGTTGAGCTGGCTGCGCTTGGCCTTCATCAGCCCCCAGTGCGCCCAGGTGAGGGTCACGCCCGAAGTGAGCAGTAGCGCGGTGTTGATCGCCGGGATGCCCCAGGCGCCCATCGGTGTGAAGCTGGCGCCCTTCGGGCCGGAGGTTGGCCAGGCGGCGGTGAAGTCCTTGTACAGCGTGAAGGCCGGGTCCATGCCGGCCAGCGCCGGCACCGAGATGTTGCGGCAGTAGAACAGGGCGCCGAAGAAGGCGGCGAAGAACATCACCTCGGAGCCGATGAACCACACCATGCCCTGGCGGAAGGATTTGTCTTCCCAGTCGGTGTAGGCGCCGCGCTGGTTTTCGGCGATGACCGCGCCGAACCACTTGAACAGCACCAGGATGATCACCGCTGCGCCGGCCGTCATGACCCACGGGCCGGGGGCGAACTTGTTCATCAGGAGAATGAAGCCGAGCGCCAGCAGGAACATGCCGGCGGACAGGATGATCGGGTAGATGCTCGGCTGCGGAACGTAGTAGTGACCGCTGTGGGGGGTGGAGGCGTGCGATGCGTTCAAGGCGTGCTCCCTAGGAGGGGTTCGGGGCGGGGAAGAAGGCGTAGGCGAGGGTCAGTTCGCTGATCTCTTCGCCGATGTCGCCGTCGACGATGAAGGTCAGCGCCATTTCGCGACTTTCACCGGGGGCGAGGGTCTGTTGTTTGAAGCAGAAGCAGTCGAGCTTGCGGAAATGCCGCGCCGCGACGGTGGGCGACACGCTGGGCACGGCCTGGCCGACGATGGTCTTGTCGGACAGATTGCGGACCAGGAAGCGGGTCGTGCGCAGCTCGCCGGGGTGCAGTTCGATGGCGGGCTCGAGGGGGCGGATTTCCCACGGCAGACCGGGCATCAGCGTCGAGGTGAACTGGACGGCGAGCTTGCGGTTGAAGTTGATCGCGGCGGGAGGCAGATCCTTGGCCTCGACGGCGTCCTTCAGCGTCTTGCCATTGAAGCCGACGGCCCGGCAAATGGTGTCGTAGAGCGGGACCAGCGCAAAACCGAGGGCGAAGAAGGCGGCGGCCAGCAGCACCAGCCGGCCGACGAGTCGGCCGTGGCGGCGGGGCTGGGGAAGGGTTGCTTCGCGCACGGTTCAGCGCTGGATGAAGAAGCCGACCACATACAGCCCCAGCGCGACGGCGCCGAGGGCCCAGGCGAAACGGGCAGAAGCCTTGCGGCGCTGGGCGAGATCCGATTCGGTGATATGCATGGCGGCCTCCTCTTCCTTTTTACTTGACGACGGGCTGGGTTTCCCAGGAGTGGTAGGGCGGCGGGGAGCTGAGCTGCCACTCGAGGCCGTCGGTGCCCTCCCAGACTTCGGCGCTGGCCTTTTCCCCGCCTTTCACGCAGCGCCAGACGTTCCAGGCGAACAGGAGCTGCGACAGGCCGAGGGCGAAGGCGCCGACGGTGGAGATGGCGTTGAACTCGGCGAACTGCAGCGCGTAGTCGGGGATGCGCCGCGGCATGCCGGCGAGACCGAGGAAGAACTGGGGCATGAAGGTGAGGTTGAAGCTGATCACCGTCAGCCAGAAGTGCAGCTTGCCGAGCTTCTCGCTGTACATGTGGCCGGTCCATTTGGGCAGCCAGAAATAGACGCCGGTCATCACGCCCATGATGCCGCCGGCGAACAGCGCGTAGTGGAAGTGGGCGACGACGAAATAGCTGTGGTGGTACTGGGCATCGGCGGCCACGTCGGCCAGCACCAGACCGGTCAGGCCGGCGATGCCGAACAGCACGATGAAGCCGAGGGCGAACAGCATCGGCGTCTCGAAGCTCATCGAGCCGCGCCACATGGTGGCGATCCAGCAGAAGAACAGCACGGCCAGCGGCAGCGAGATCGACATCGTGCTGTACATGAAGTACAGCAGCGCCGGCACCGGCAGGCCGGCGGTGAGGAAGTGGTGGGCCCAGACGATCAGGCCGAGCACACCGATGGCGATGAAGGACCACACCTGGGCGGTGTGGCCATAGACCGGCTTGCGGGTGAAGGTGGACAGCACGTGGGGCATCAGGCCCCACACCGGCAGCAGCAGGATGTACACCTCGGGGTGGCCGAAGAACCAGAACAGGTGCTGGAACAGGATCGGGTCGCCGCCGCCGGCGGCGTCGAAGAAGTGGGTCTGGAAGTGGCGGTCGGTGAGCAGCATGGTGACGCCGCCGGCCAGCACCGGCAGGGTGATGATCAGCAGCACCGCGGTGACCAGCCAGCCCCAGCAGAACAACGGCATCTTCATCAGCGTCATGCCGGGGGCGCGCATGTTGAGGATGGTGGCGATGATGTTGATCGAGCCCATGATCGAGCTGATGCCGAGGATGTGGATCGAGAAGATCGCGAAATCCACGCCGATGCCGCCCTGCACCGACAGCGGCGCGTAGAGCGTCCAGCCGGTGGCGACGGCGCCGTCGCCGATGCCGAACAGCGCCAGGACAAAGGGCATCGTCAGCAGCAGCGCGGCCGGCGGCAGCAGCCAGAAGCCCCAGTTGTTGAGGCGCGGCAGGGCCATGTCGGGGGCGCCGATCATCAGCGGGATCATCCAGTTGGCGAAGCCGGTGGCGGCCGGCATCAGCGCCGCGAAGATCATCACCAGGGCGTGTACGCCGATCAGCTGATTGAAGAACTCCGGTTTCATCAGCTGCAGGCCGGGCTGGAACAGCTCGGCCCGCACGCCCAGGATCATCGCGCCGCCGACGAAGAACATCAGCAGTGCGAAGGTCATGTACATCGTGCCGATGTCCTTGTGGTTCGTGGTGGTGAGCCAGCGCAGGATTCCGGTCGGGTGGTGGGCGTGGTCGCCGTGGTGGTCGAGGGTGTGGGTGGCGGTGTTCATCCTGTGCTCCTCAGCGAAGGGCCTTGATCTGGGCGGGCTGGATCATGTCGCCCTTGGTGTTGCCGAAGCTGTTGCGTTCGTAGGTGACGATGGCGGCGATGTCCACGTCGGACAGGGTGGCCTTGAAGGCCTGCATCGCGGTGCCGGTCTTGCCGTTCATCACGCGGTCGACGTGGCTGTCGGGGATCAGCTTGCCGTCGGGCGACAGCAGCGGGCCGGTGACGATCTTGCTGCCGGCCAGCGCCGGGAAGGCCGGCGGCAGGCCCTGGCCGTTGGGCTGATGGCAGGCGGCGCAGTTCTTCTCGTAGCTTTCCTTGCCCTTGGCCAGCAGCTCGGCCATGGTCCAGGTCTTGTCGCCACCCGCGGCGGCGGCGCTCATCTCGGCCTTCTTCTTGTCGACCCATGCGGCGTATTCGGGCTCGGGCACCGCGCGCACCACCACCGGCATGAAGCCGTGGTCCTTGCCGCACAGTTCGGCGCACTGGCCGCGGTAAACCCCGGGCTCCTCGATGCGCACCCAGGTTTCGCGCAGGAAGCCCGGAATCGCGTCGCGCTTGACGCCGAACTGGGGCACCCACCAGGTGTGGATCACGTCGGTGGAGGTGAGCAGGATGCGCACCTTCTTGCCGACCGGCAGCACGACTTCGTTGTCCACCTCGAGCAGGTAATGTTCGCCCTTGGCTTCCTTGCCCTCGATCTGCTCGCGCGGGGTGGTCAGGGTGCTGACGAACTGGACGCCGGAGTCGGGGTATTCGTACTTCCACTTCCATTGCAGGCCGGTGACCTTCAACACCATGTCGGCCTTGGTGCGGGTGTCTTCCATGTCGACGACCGCGTGGAAGGCCGGGATGCCCATCAGCACGAAGTCGATGAAGAGCAGCATCGCGAAAGGCACCAGCGTCCAGAACCACTGGACGGCCCCGGTCGGACCGCTGAACTTTGCCGGCCGGGCGCCGGTGCTCTTGCGATGCTTGATCATCGAATAAATCATGATCGCGAACACGACGACGAACAGCACGGTGATGATCACCATGAACTGGTTGTGCATCGACAGCGTGTCGCGTCCGATGGGGGTGACGGGCGTGGGAAAGTTCCAGGTGTAGTCGGCGAAGGCGGCCCCGCTGGCGAGGGCGAGGACAGGGCCGGCAAGAAGGCTGAGGCGATGGCGGAAGGGCAGGGCGGGTTGGTGGGGTTGGGGGTTGAGGGTCGTCAAGGCTCTTCCTCTTCTTGTCGTGGGATGATCTTCAGGGGTGCAGGCGGTGATTGAGATCGGTGGCAAGCTGGCGGCGCTGGGCCGGCGTCATCAGGCGTCCGACATGGGCGCTGTGGCCGTGGGAGCGGATGCACAGCAGCGCTTCGCGGGTGTCGTCGGCTTCGAGGCTGATCTTCGCCCAGCCGGCATGGAAACTCTGCTGCGACCGGCCTTCGGGCAGGCTGGTCGAGATGGTCAGGCGGTTGCCTTCGAGGCGGATCGATTCGTAGGAACGGTCGCGGCGCTCGATGGCGCGCAGTGCGGCGAGCAGAATCACGAGTTCGAGCCCGGCAAAGGGCAGCACGAGCCAGGCGCCGGCCAGCGCGAAACCACCGCTGACGAGCAGGCTGGCAGCAAGGACAAGGCCGATCAGGCCGCGGCGGGCGGTTGGGGTGAGGGAACGGTTGGGGCGCGCAATCCATTCTTGCGCGCCCGCCGTTTCTATCGTTGTAATAGCCATGGCGTCTCCTCCAGGCCCTGTCTGCGACTTTTTGACGCAGATCAATTTCGGGGTGAAGTGTAGCATCGCGCATGCTTTTTGCAGTGCACTGGAAAGGCGCGCAACTTTCTGAAAGTTAAAGAGGTTTCAAATGATTTCGATGTTGCAGCGCAGCATGGCGGCCGGGGTGGCGATGGTTTTGCTGGCGGCATGCTCGCCGCCGGCGGATGGTGGGGCGGGCGCGGGTTTCGGCAGCACCGACATCACCGGCGCCCAGTATGGGCAGACGCTCCGTCTGACCGATCATCTGGGCCGCTCGCGCACGCTGGCGGACTACCGGGGCAAGGTGGTGACGCTGTTCTTCGGCTACACCCAGTGTCCCGACGTGTGCCCGACCAATCTGGTGAACATGGCCGAGGTGATGCGTCAGCTCGGGCCCGACGCCGACCGGCTGCAGGTGCTGTTCGTCACCATCGACCCCGAGCGGGATACGCAGGCGCTGCTCGCCGACTACGTGCCGGCCTTCGATCCGCGCTTCGTCGGGTTGTTCGGCGATCCGGCGACGACCCAGGCGGTGGCGAAGGACTTCAAGGTTTTCTACCAGAAGCAGGGGGACGTCGGCGGCAAGGCCTACACGGTCGACCACTCGACCGGCACCTATGTCTTCGATCCGCAGGGGCGGCTGCGCTTGTACGTGAGGCACGGCGAGAAGCCGGAGGTGATCGTCGCCGACGTGAAGAAGCTGCTGGCCGGCAAGTGACGCGGTGATTTGGCGGGTTTTTGCAACAATCATGGTTTGATTGTTGCTGATTCAGGGCGGGCTGGATGGGTGGAGCGCCGGACCGAGAGTCAGAAAACGCAAGGGCAGCCCGCGGGCTGCCCTTTGTCGTGCTGCGACGCCGGAAATCAGGCCAGCGTGGCGAGCTGGCTGCGCATCTTCTGCATCGCCTTGGCTTCGATCTGGCGGATGCGTTCGGCCGATACGCCGTATTCGGCCGCCAGTTCGTGCAGCGTGGCGGCGTCGCCTTCGGCCAGCCAGCGACGCTGGACGATGGTGCGGCTGCGTTCGTCGAGGGTGGCCAGGGCTTCGTGGAGGCCTTCGTCCTGCAGGCGGGCGTACTGGCGCCGGGCGATCACCTCGGACGGCTCGGCGTGCGGGTCGGCCAGGTAGGCGATGGGCGCGAAGCGTTCCTCCTCGTCGTCCGGGCCGGCCTCGAGGGCCACGTCGGCGCCGGACAGGCGGGTTTCCATCTCGCGCACTTCCTCGGGCTTGACGCCGAGCTGCTGGGCCACCGCCAGCACCTCGTCGCCCTGCAGCGTGTTGCTGCTGCTCTTCATGCCGCGCAGGTTGAAGAACAGCTTGCGCTGCGCCTTGGTGGTGGCGATCTTGACGAGCCGCCAGTTCTTCACGATGTATTCGTGGATTTCGGCCTTGATCCAGTGGATGGCGAACGACACCAGCCGCACGCCGCGGTCGGGGTCGAAGCGCTTGACGGCCTTCATCAGGCCGACGTTGCCTTCCTGGATCAGGTCGGCGTGGGGCAGGCCGTAGCCCAGGTAGCCGCGGGCGATGGCCACCACCAGCCGCAGGTGGGACATGACCAGCTTGCGCGCCGCGTCCAGATCCTCATGGTCCCGGAAGCCGTGGGCGAGATCGGATTCTTCCTTCTCGGTCAGCAGCGGGATGCGATTGACGCTCTGGATGTACTGATCCAGGCTGCCAACCGCGGACGGGACGGGAAACGACAGGGTATTCGACATCAGTGACGGCCTCCTAGGCGCAGATATTAGCACTCCCTGCGTGTGAGTGCTAAGGGAGAGATTGGTTCCATGGCAGCCGATGCACAAGGAATGGAATAAAGTCTGCGGGGAGCGCGGGATGCGCGTTGCCGGACGCGTGCGTGTCATGCGGGCGGCGTGCGTCGCCGGCCCGGCGCGGGCGGGGGCGAGTGGGTTAAAGCCTCTTCGGCCGCTGCCGTTAAACGACAGGCGACATGCTGGGAAAGGGCATGTCGTCACCGAACATCCCGCCGCCCGACCGGCCGGCGAACCTGGAGCGTCATGCCCGACATGCAATCCGATGCCGCACCGAAGCAGACGATCCTGATCGTCGACGACACGCCGCAGAACCTGACGATCCTCGGCGAACTGCTGCAACCTTATTATCGCGTGCGCGCCGCCAATTCCGGCGAGCGGGCGTTGCGGGCGGCCGGGCTGCAGCCCCGGCCTGACCTGATCCTGCTCGATGTGATGATGCCCGACATGGACGGCTACGCGGTCATGGAGCATCTGCGCGCCGATCCCGCGACCCACGACACACCGGTGATCTTTGTCACCGCGATGCACGGCACCGAAAGCGAGGAGCACGGGCTGGAGCTGGGCGCGGTCGACTACATCACCAAGCCGATCAACCCGGCCATCGTGCTCGCGCGGGTACGCACCCACCTCGAACTGAAGCAGGCCCGCGACCGTCTGGCCCGCGAAAACGAATGGCTGGAAAGCGAAGTCGCCCGGCGCATGAGCGAGAACCTGCTGATCCAGGATCTCAGTGTGCGGGCGCTGGCCTGCGTCAGCGAGGCGCGCGACAACGAAACCGGCCTGCACATCATCCGCACCCAGACCTACGTCGAACTGCTCGCCCGCCGGCTGGCCGACCACCAACGCTTCCGCGACGCGCTGGCCGACGACAAGCTCGGCATGATCGTCAAGGCCGCGCCGCTCCACGATGTGGGCAAGGTCGGCGTGCCGGACAGCATCCTGCTCAAGCCCGGCAAGCTGACCGCCGACGAATTCACAATCATGAAATGCCACGCGACGATCGGCGGCGACGCCATCAGCAGGGCGATGGAACAGGCCATGGCGAGCGCCGGCCCGGCGGCTGCCGAGCAGGCCGCGCGGGCCTTCGCCTTCCTGCTGGTGGCCCGCGAGATCGCCGTCGGCCACCACGAAAAATGGGACGGCAGCGGCTATCCGGCGGGGCTGGCCGGCGACGCGATTCCCGTTTCGGCGCGGCTGATGGCGCTGGCCGACGTCTTCGACGCGCTGATGACCCGCCGCGTCTATAAGCCGCCTTTCGATCTCGAGGAAACGACGCGGATCATCATCGAGGGCCGCGCCAGTCATTTCGACCCCGACGTCGTCGATGCCTTCCTGGCCTGCCGCGAGCAGTTTGCCGAGGTCGCGGCGCGTTTTGCCGATCCGCAACCCGAAGCGGTGGAGAGCCTCTGATGCCGATTTCCGCAATCCGCCTGCTCGGCCTCGTCGGCGGCCTGTTGTCCGGCGCCGCGCTGCCGGCGTGGGGCGCCGCCGACCCGGCCGCCCAGCTGCCGTCCAGCGTCGCCGCCCGCTTCACCGAACTCCCCGCCACCGCGCAGACCTTGCAGGAGCTGCGCCGCGGCGGCTTCGTCCTTTATCTGCGCCACGGCAACACCGACAATTCCCGCGCCGACCGCGTGCCCGCCGTCGACCTCGACGACTGCGCCACCCAGCGTCCGCTGACCGAGGAGGGGCGTCAGGCGGCGGCCCGCGTCGGCGAGGCGATCCGCCGGGCGCGCATCCCGATCGGCGAGATCCGCCTGAGCCCGCTATGCCGCGTCAAGGATACCGTCGCGGCGGCGTTTCCGGGTCAGGCGGCGACCATCGACAGCGGGCTGCTGTACACGGCCAACCTGACCGACAGCCAGAAGGCGCCGATCATCGCCCATACCCGGCAGCTGCTGTCCGCGCCGGTGGCGGCGGGCACCAACCGGCTGCTGGTGGCCCATGCGCCCAATCTGATGGACCTGATCGGTTATTTCCCGAAGGAAACGACGCTGGTCGTGTTCCGCCCGAAGGGTGAGGCTGGCTTCGAATACGTCGCCAGCGTGGCTCCGAACCGCTGGTCCGAGCTGGCCCCGCGCTGAGTGTCATGCCGATGCTGTCCCGCCGCTCCCGCGCCCTGAGCTTCCAGTTGGTGCTGTTCCTGCCGGTGGCGGTGGTGGTTGTGCTGGCTGGAGTGCTCAATCTGGGTTCGCTGCTCAGCCTGCGCGAGGCCCATAACGCCGCCGGCCGGCAGCAGGCCGAGGAGATGGCGAAAATCGGGGTGGCGAACCGTTTCAACGAGGAGATGGCGGCCATCCAGCGGCTCGTCACCTCCACGCTGGAGCAGGCCGGCACCCAGCGGCTCGACGAGGGCGCCGTGTATCGGGTGCATGCCGAGGTCGTCAACCGGCTCGCCCGGCTCGCCGAGCAGCTGCCGGCGCTGCGCGCCGCAGTGGTCGAGGACGCTCAGGTCAGCACGGTGCAGGCCGACTTCGACACCTACCGCAACTTCATCGTTTCGGCCACCGATCTGGCCGCCGTCGACCCGCGCGGCGCCATGCGTCACGCCAACCAGGCGGTCAGCAGCTACGTGGCGCTGGCGGAGCACACCCACGCGATCGCCGCCAAGGTGTCGGCCGCCGCGTCGGCCCGTGGCGAGGCGCAGGCCAGCGTCTTCGAATCGCATGCGGTGCGCGTCGCGGTGATCGGCGGCCTGCTGGTGGCGGCGCTGATGCTGATCTGGTTCATCTTCATCACCTGGATCACGCGCCGCCTGGCCGCCATCACCGCCGCGCTGCAATCGCTCACCGACGGCCATACCGATCCGCCGACGCTGCCGCTGGTGGAAACCATCGGCAACCAGCCGCGCAGCGCGCTGCACGGCCTGGCCCAGGCGGTGCTGGCCTTCCGGCGCACCGCGAAGGCCCGCGAGGCCGCCCAGGCGGCGCTGCGCAAGCTGTCGCTGGTGGTCGAGCAGACGCCGACCGCGGTGCTCATCACCGACCTCGATGGCCGCATCGAATACGTCAACGATGCCTTCGTGCGGCAGAGCGGTTACACCCGCGACGAAATCATCGGCAACAATCCGCGGGTGCTCAAATCGGGCAGGACGCCGCCCGAGACCTATGTCGCCCTGTGGACCGAACTTAAGGCGGGGCGGAGCTGGCGCGGCGAACTCGTCAATCGCACCCGCGCCGGCCAGGAACGCATCGAGGCGGTCAGCATCACACCGCTGCGCCAGCCCGATGGCAGCATCAGCCATTACGTGGCGATCGAGGACGACATCACCGAGCAGAAGCGCATCGGCGAAGAACTGGCGCGGCACCGGGATCACCTCGAGCAGGTGGTCGCCGAACGCAGCGCCGAGGTCATCGTCGCCAAGGAGGCGGCCGAGGCGGCCAGCCGCAGCAAGAGCGAGTTCCTGGCCAACATGAGCCACGAAATCCGCACGCCGATGAACGCCATCATCGGGCTGACCCATCTGCTGCGCCGCGACATCGACGACCCGCGGCTGGTCGATCGCCTGTCGAAGATCGGCGCCGCCGCGCATCACCTGCTCAACCTCATCAACGACATCCTCGACCTGTCGAAGATCGAGGCCGGCAAGCTGGAGCTCGAATTCACCGACTTCGAGGTCGAGCGCATCGTCGGCAACGTCATCAGCCTGATCCGCGACAAGGCCGAGGCGCGGCACATCGAACTGGTCGTCGACCTGCGCGCGATCCCGCTGATGCTCCACGGCGACGGCCTGCGCCTGCAGCAGATCCTGCTCAACTTTGCCGGCAACGCGGTGAAGTTCACCGAGAGCGGCAACATCACGCTGCGCGCCAGCGTCGCCGATTCGGACGACCACGGCCTGCGGGTGCGCTTCGAAGTCTCGGATACCGGCATCGGCATGACGCCCGAGCAGCAGCGCGAACTGTTCCAGAGCTTCCGTCAGGCCGACACCTCGATCACCCGCCGTTTCGGCGGCACCGGCCTGGGGCTGGCCATCTCGCGGCGCCTCACCGAGCTGATGGGCGGCCGCATCGGCGTGGACAGCAAGCTCGGCTCGGGCAGCACCTTCTGGGTCGAACTGCCGTTTTCCTACAGCCGGCAGGTCGAGGTTCTGCCCAAGGCCAGGATTCCGACCCGCGGCCTGCGCGTGCTGGTCATCGACGATCTGGCCGAGGCGCGGGAGTCGGCGGTGGTCATGCTCGAACGCCTGCACATGAAGGTCGACGCAGTCGCCGACGGCATCAACGGCCTGGCCCAGGTCGCCGCCGCCGACGCCGAAGGCAAGGCCTACGATCTGCTGCTGGTCGACTGGCAGATGCCCGATCTGGACGGCATCGCGGTCGGCCGCCGGCTGGCCGGCATGCCGCTGTCGCGGCGGCCGGCCAGCCTGCTGGTGACCTCCTATCCGGAAGCCCTGAAGCCCGACGCGCTGGCCGCCACCGGCTACTTCGACGTGCTCGCCAAACCGCTGTCGCCGTCGCAGCTTTTCGACGCCGTGCAGAACACCCTCGCCGGCCGCCATGCGCTGGCCCGCGGCCTGGTCGCCGGCGAGGCCGAGGCGGCGCTGCGCAAGCGGGGCGGCGCGCGGGTGCTGCTGGTCGAGGACAACCCGATCAACCAGGAAGTGGCGCGCGATCTGCTTACCGACGTGGGCATCGAGGTGGATGTGGCCGAGGATGGCCAGGTGGCGGTCGACAAGGCCCGCGAAACCGCCTACGAACTGATCCTGATGGACGTCCAGATGCCGGTCGTCGACGGGCTGGCGGCAACCCGCCTGATCCGCGCGCTGCCCCGCCATGCCAGCACGCCGATCCTGGCGATGACGGCCAACGCCTTCGAAGAGGACCGGGAGCAGTGCCAGCAGGCCGGCATGAACGACCATGTCGCCAAGCCGGTGGCGCCCGAAGCCCTCTACCGCAGCCTGCTGCACTGGCTGCCGGAGCGGAAGTCGCCGGCGCAGCCCGCCGTGCGTCCGCTGCCGCGTGGCGCCGGCGATGACGGCGACGGCGACGGCGACGACGAAGCGCTGCGTCGGCGCCTCGGGGCGATCGACGGGCTGTACGTCGCGGTCGGGCTGTCGGTGATGCGCGGACGGGTCGGCGCCTACGCGCGGCTGCTCGGCCAGTTTGCCGACAGCGACCTCACCGCGAAGCTGTGCGATGCGCTGGCTGCGGGCGACATTCCCACCGCGCACCGTCTCGCCCACACCGTCAAGGGCACCGCCGGCACCGTCGGCGCCAGCGCCCTGATGGATGCCGCCGCGGTGCTCGAACGCGACCTCGCCGGCGGCGGCCGGCAGCCGGCGCCCGAAGTGCTGGCGCGGGCCCGGGCGCTCGACGCCGATTTCCAGACGCTGCGTGGCGCGCTGCGCGAGGTGCTGCCGGTAGCGGTGCGGCCTGCCGCGCCGGCCGCCCCGGCCGCCGTCACCGACTGGGCGGCGCTGCGGCAGATCGTCGCGCAGCTCGAAACCCTGCTGGTCGAATACGACCTGAACAGCGCGACCCACTTCGAGCAGCATGCCGACCGGCTCAGGCCGGCGCTCGGTGCGCGGACCGACACACTGGCACGGCAGATCGCCGATTTCGATTTCGACCAGGCGCTGCAGACCCTGCACGAGGCCGTGAAGGAGTGGCCGGCACCCGACTGAGGCGAGCATGGACGATGCAAGACTGACCCGCGCTTTCGGCATTCTGCTGCCCGGTATCGTGCCGGGCGACGGCGCGCTGGCCGCGCAAGGGCAGTTCGCCGCGGCGTGGGGCGACGCCGGGGTCGCCCTGCTGCTGATCGCCGTCGTGCTGCTGGCGGTGCGTCTGGCGTCCTGCCACGCCGAACTGCGGCGGGCCGCGGCCGAAGCCGACGCCGCCGCGCGGGCCGGCGCCGAGGCCCGGGCCCGCTTCGAGCAGACCCTCGACGCCTTGCCCGACCTCTACTTCGAACTGGATGGCGACGGCCGTTACCTCGACGTGCATGCCAGCCATAGCGAGCAGCTCGCCGCGCCGAAGGCCGAACTGCTGGGCCGGACCGTCAGCGACGTGCTGCCCGCCGACGCCGCCCGGACCGTGCTCGACGCGCTGGCCGCCGCGGCGCAAACCGGCTACGACTACGGCCGCACGTTCGCGCTCGAGCAGCACGGCGCCGAATGCTGGTTCGAGCTGTCGGTGACCCGCGCGCGGGCCGCGGCGGACGGCGGCGCGCCGTGCTTCATCGTGCTGTCCCGCGACATCAGCGCCCGCAAGCACGCCGATCTGGGTCGGGCGCGCTATCGCAGCCATCTCGAAGAGGAAGTCGCCCGCCGCACGGCCGATCTGGCCGAGGCCATCGAGGAGCAGGACGCGATCTTCGATTCGGTCAGCGCCGGCATCGTGCTGCTGCGCAACCGCATCATCGTGCGCACCAATCGGCGCCTCGACGAGATGTTCGGCTACGCACCCGGCGAGCAGCTCGGCAAGCCGACCGCCATCTGGTACTTCAGCGACGCGGACTGGCGGACGATCGGCGAGGACAGCAAGGCGCGGGTCTGGCGCGGCGAAACCTTCGTGCGCGAGCAGGCCGTGCAGCGCCGCGACGGCAGCCGCTTCTGGGCGCGCATGTCGGCGCGGGCGATCGACATTGCCGCGCCCGACAAGGGCATGGTCGTGATCGTCGAGGACAGCACCCTCGAACGCGCCGCCCGCGAGGAGATGGTGCACGCGCGGGCGCTGGCCGAGGAAGCGGTGCGCGTGAAGTCCGACTTCCTGGCCAACATGAGCCACGAGATCCGCACCCCGATGAACGCCATCGTCGGCATGGCCTA
>SSSX01000240.1 GCA_015657735.1 Zoogloeaceae bacterium | reverse complement strand
GGGCGATGCGCCTGGGCGGGTTTCCGGCGACGTCCCTTGCTGATGCCCGGCGCCTCTCCCTTGAGGCCCGCGGGCAACTGGACCGGGGCGTCGATCCGCAGGAGGGGCGCGATCTGGAGCGCAGTTCGCCGACCCTGGCGAGCTTCGCGAAAGATTATCTGGAGGGCTACGCGAAGGTCCATAAGCGCAGCTGGCGCGACGACCAGAGTAAGCTGGACCTCCACGTAATTCCCTTCTTCTCGGCCGAGCGCCGCCTGTGCGACATCCAGCGCCGGGACGTCGAGCGTTTCATCGCGGCGGTGAGAAAGACCCATTCACCGGCGACGGCGAACCGCTTCCTGTCCCTGCTCTCGGCGATGATGCGCCGCGGGGTGACCCTCGGCGTGCTGCCGGACAATCCGTGCCGCGGGATTCCGCGCTTTCGGGAAAATTCGGGCAAGAGCCGGTATCTGAGCCTCGAAGAGGTCGGGCGGCTGGTGGTCGCGATGGACAAGGACCCGGCGCCGTCGGTGATGGCCGCGCTGCGATTCATGCTGCTGACCGGCTGCCGGCGCAGTAACGCCCTTCGGGCGCGCTGGGAGCACATGGACCTCACGCGGCGGATCTGGTTCATGCCGATGACCAAGTCGGGCAAGCCGCAGTACTCACCCCTGTCGGAGGAGTGCATCGCGCTCTTGAGCCAGCTCAAGAGCCGGCAGGCGAGTCCATGGGTGTTTCCGTCGCCGACGGACTCGACGAAGCCGCTGCGCGACCCGAGGAAAGCGTTTGCAAGGGTTCTGGCCGCGGCGGGCATCAAAGGACATGTACGCCTACACGACATTCGTCATACACATGCCGCGTTGGCAGTGAGTCATGCGGGCCAGACACTCTTCACGGTTCAAAAATTACTCCATCATGCCAGCCCCCAGACCACCATGATTTACAGCCACATGGCCAACTCGACCTTGGCCCGGGCCTCCCAGGCGGTCTCGGATGTGATCACGCGGGCAACGCAGGCAGCGAAGGGGGATGGGGTGGAGATCGCGGCTGACGAGGCGTCGCTGGCCCGTTGAAGGATCGCCCGCTTGGTTGCCCCCTGAGGGCGGTCGGCGGGTGATTTTTTTGGTGTCAATCCCGGCAAGGGGGTCTATGGAGTAGAGGAATTGACATCAGGTGTGTGCGCGTCTGACGCGCATGCGGTGTCCATCATGGGTACTCGCCGACCTGGAGGTCGTGAAGAAGCGACTTCCGACGATGAAGGCGGAGCTGCTGAGGTACCTGCGGGGTCGGTGTCGGCGCGACAAGGAACCGCGGCTTGGCCCGGATGCGCAGTTGCGCATCCGGGTCCTTCGGGCCCCAATGCGCTGGGCGCGTTGGGATGGCGTGTCGGGCGCGTACTGGCACCCGCTCTCGTCAATCGTAAGGCCAGGGTAGCCCGGGGCGCAGGTCATTCAGGGTCCGCGCCGGGTCAATCGGTTCGCGCAGGGCGGCCTCGTGCGCGGGATCGGAACGCGCGGCAAGCGCAGCGCCGATCCAGGCGAGAACGCGATCCGTGATCTCCCTGCGCTGTTCGGCGTAGCGTTTGTCGAGTTCGATGGCCTTGTACAGTTCAATCAGGTCCGCGGCGTAATCGTCGTCGCTGACCACATCCTCCGCGAAATCCTCGTATGAACGGTCGAGGGCCGCGGCTCCGACCTGCAGAGTACGCAGCGACCAGAGAATCGATGTGCGGCAACCGACAATATCGTCGAGCGACAGGGCGGTCGGTTGGAGTGAGTGAGGTGTGCGGGCTACGGTTTTTCCATCAGAGGTCATGGAGTGGGCTCCGGGAATGTTGATCGGTCATGCGCCATCCATGCCCTGGATGCCGCCCATCGGGTTGTTCCGGGTGCTTTTGCTAGCCAGGGTGAGGCCGACCCGTTTGATCTCGTTCGTCCCGTCTTCCAAGCGAGAGACCGCCCCGCCATCGGTTCGCTCCCCGGCCTGACCAGGCACCACGACTGTCATTAACGCGACAGCGCCTTCGGCGGTTCGTCCCACCGCGTCGCGTATCCCGGCGACAACCGGCCTCGCCGCACCTGCCATGAGCGAACGATGCCCTCGGCCGCAAACTGCACCGTGCGCCGCCCGAGGCAAACTCCTGGACGACACACGGACGATGGATCAAACGGCCCCTCCCGTATTGTCTATAATCGCCATACTAGCTATTTCACCCAGGAGACTGCCCATGCGTACCGTGACCTCCGTCGAGGCCCAGAACCGCTTCGGCGAGTTGATCGACAGCGCCCAGCGCGAGCCGGTCACGATCACCCGTCGAGGGCGCCCCGTGGCCTTCGTGCTCTCGCCGGAAGACATGAAAGAGCTGCTGGCCGTCCGCCAGCAGCGCGAGCGCGTGGTCAGCGATTTCGAGACTTTTTTCAGTGCCGCCGACGCCCGCCTGAAACCCGAGGCCGCCGAACTTTCCGACAGTGACGTGCAGCGGATGGTGAATGAACTTCGTTAAGCGGGTGGTCTTCGACACCAGCACGCTCGTCAGTGCGGCGCTCCGGCCGACCTCCATTCCCCGCCAGGCGTTCCTGAAGGCCATCGCAGAGGCCGAGTTGTGCGTATCCGACGCGACGCTTGCCGAGCTCGGCGAGGTCATGTCGCGCAACAAGTTCGATCGTTACCTCGACCGGGCACTGCGCATGCAGTTTGTCGAGTTGTACCGCCGGCACACCCGGCTGTTCCACGTTTCCGAGGTCGAAGAGAAGACGCTCGAACCGCCTTGTCGCGACCCACGCGACAACAAGTTCCTGGCCTTGGCCCTCGCCTGTTCGGCCGACGTCGTGGTGAGCAGCGATGAAGACTTGCTGACGCTCAACCCCTATCGCCGCATTCCGGTCGTCCTGCCGCGGGAGTTTCTGGCGCGCTGATGGGCGGTGTTGGCGGTCAGGAAAGCGCCGCGGGCGGGCAAACAGGTGTCGATGGTTTCGGTGTCAATCCCTACATGGGGGTGTATGAAGTACGCCAATTGACACCAGCGACAGCACGTAAGCCCGGGCAGGATCAAGGCCCCTGCCCGGGCGCCAATGACTTGTGATCCGGACAGGCAACGGCCTGTCCGGATCACCTCAGGTCACAAATCCCCCACGCCGACAAACCGTGATCGAATGCGCTGCGGCTGGACCGCGACGTAGTGTCCCCGCGACGACAGCCCCGGATAGCCCGCCTCGAATACGCTCAGTAGCGCAAAGCGGCGAACATCCTGGCGGGGTGGATGCAGCAGGCCCAACGTAGTGACGTGATCCTTGGCCATGTCGTAAAGACCGTTCGCCTCCAGCCAGGCCAGCGTCGACGGAATCACCCGCCCCTTCTCCTTGAGCGCCTCGATGTACGCCCGGACCTTGCGAAGGTGCGGCTGCGCAAACTCGCGGTTGTGCGCATTGACGAGATCCGCCAGCGGGCCGCACAGCGTCTTGAGGGACATCGGTACGACCAGCGGCCCGCGCGGCCAGTGCGGGACGGGTGACACGACAAACGCGTCGTTGGGCGCGAGTTGCTTCAGCGCATCGACGATGCGGTCCGTGTCCGCCACGCTGCGGCTCAGCCAGACCGGGCTGTACGGGATGCCGGTCTTCGCCGCCGTATCGATCACGAAATCCCGATAGGTATCCGGGGATACCTGCACCCCGGTTGCACCGCCCTCCTCCTTGACGGTCGCCAGCCACTCCGCATGACACTTCCGGCGAGGGCGTCCCCGCGGCCTCGCCACCGAGGCTCCGCCCGATGGGCCGTCGAAGTCCAGCACCCGCACGTTGATGAACTGCGACATCGGGTCGAAGGCGAGCAGTAACACCGCCCATTCGCCCTTCTCCGTGTTCAGCGGAACCTGATGCAGGTGCAGGACATGCAGCACGCCGCAGCCGCGCAGGTCCTCGATGAACGCGTCCTCCGGCGGAACGGGCAGTGTCCGGGTAGCGGCCACCGGGTCCCAGGTCGGACGCGGTGCGTTGAGATCAGCCAACCCCTGCAAGAAGGACGCGCGACTACCGAGAAGTGGCTGCACCCTGGGAAATCTCTCGAGATGGTGGTACAGCGTGCGTGCAGACCACCCGGTCAGCGCCTGCAGTTCCCACCAGACCCGGCTCCAGCGCTTGAAGCGGGGTTTTGGTCCGGGTTTTGCTCTCGCGGGCTTGGGTGCGGGCGCCACGACGACCGGCACCATGCGCACCGCTTCGCGGTCCCGCGGGGAAGGCGTCCCGGCCGTTACCTCGGCGGGACGCGGGAAGTGGATCAGTGTCGGCAATGTGCTGACCGGTGTCGCTTTCTTCCTGGGCGAGCGAGGCTTCGGCGGCATCTCCGATTTCGGGCGCCCCCGGCCCAGCAAGGTAACCTCAGGAGGCAACACCGAAACGCCGACTCGGCCGGCCAGAGCAGCGGCTTTCGTCGCCGCCTCCGCCTTTCGCGTTGCCCTCGCGACCGCCTCCCGGATGTAACGCAGCACCGTGCGCTCGCTGAGCTGCGTCCGGAAACGGCGGTTGAACGCCTTCGCGATCTCCGAGGTGGGGCGTCCGGCGAAGCGGCCCGCCTCCTGGTCGCCCTCCGCCTTTGGTCCGAGCCACGTCAACAGCAGGGCGTCGCGCTGATGCGGCAGCACCTTGCGTGTGGGCGGCCTGGGGGTCGGATGCCTGGGCATCGGTGGGGCAAGGATAGGGTTCAACGGTTGGCGCGACACATTTTTGTCGAATTCTACGGCAACCCTTTTTGGACTTTTAGCCCGAGGTCTCTCGGATTGACTCCGGACACCTTGTTCGATGTGGCCGGAATCAAATCCGCGCCCAGGAGCCCACGCCCGGCGCGCGCTCCGTTGCAGGTCCGAAAGTCCCCCTCCAGGCGCTCAACCTGCCCTCAAAGTGCCATATATTTCAGCACACTACGGACAAAAATCCGGGTCTTTGAATGGCTTTTTTCCTCGCCTATAGTTCGGCCCGAGCTGGACGTCAGTGCAACACAGCGAGGAAGAAAGCCACGCCATGACCACCTTCAAACCCAACAAATTTACTCCCGCTCGCGGGGCGGATTGAGATGCGGCTTACTCTGCTTCCGCGCCCCATCCTGGTTGAGCCTGCTGACGACAATTCAGCGACTCGCAACGGCGCGAAGATCATCCCGCTCAAGGCCAGGCACGGTCGCCCCCAGGATGTCACGGACATCGCCAGGGCCTGCGGGAGCGATCAGCCCATGTTCAAGCCCGGCCGCGCGACGCGGCCCAAGGAGCGGGCCACGCCCGGCGTCCCCGGCCTCAAGTAGGTCGCGTCCCTGACCGATCCGCGGGCCTGGAACTGGGTCTTCCGCTACACCAACCCGGAGACGGGCAAGCGGGCGTCGATTTCCTACGGGACGTCCGTCGAGGTGTCCTACATGGAAGCGGTGGCACGTGCCCAGCGGGACCGGGAAACGGTCCGGCGCGGGCGTAATCCGGCCGCCTCTCGAAGATCGTGCTCAACACCTTTGTCGAAACCGTCGTCACCCCGTGGGCCAGGAGAACCTGCGCTCGTGGAAGGACCTGGTCTCGCGCTACGTCCTGTACTTCGCCGAACCGCTCGGCGCGCTGCAGGTCGGCGAGATCTCGGCCTTCGACGTGGAGCAGGTTCTGACTGAACTCCGCAAACCCGGCAAGTCCCGGCGGCGCCAGCGTCTGAAGGCGGCGACGATCAACCGTGCGGCGATGGCCCTGCGGACGATCTTCCGGCTGGCGAAACAGCATGGACTGATCGACCACAACCCGCTGGACGGGTGGCAGCAACTGCGGGAGAACCCGCCGCCGCCGATGGCGCTGACGGTGGAAGAAGTCCAGCGCCTGCTCACCCGCCTGCGGACAGAGTCGGAGCGCTTTCGCCTCCTGATCGAACTATTGCTGGAGACCGCGCTGCGGATCGGCGAAGCCCTCAATGCCCGGCTCTCGGACGTGGATGTGCAGCGGCGTCTGCTGAACCTGCGGGAATCCAAGGGCGGCGGGAACGAGATCGTCCCGCTGACAGCACGCGCCCTCCAGATCATCGAGCGGTTGCGGGAGCTGAGCCACAACGACCGGCTGTTTCCGGCGGCACACGGCGATGGGCCCATGAGTGCGCCCCGCAAGGTGCTGAAACGGGTCTTCGCCGACGCGGGGATCGATCCGTCAGCGTGCTTTCACACGCTCAGAAAGAGCACAGCAAGCCTCGCCGCGAGCAGCGGAATTGATGTCATTAGCATAAGCCGGTTGCTGCGGCACCGCAGCATCCGGACGACGGAGCGACATTACCTCGCGACCTACCACGATCACCTGCACCAGGCGGTCAATGTGGTCAGCGATCTGATTCGTGCCGCCGAACCGGAGCGTCCGATCCGCCGCGCCCTGCCCTGCCCCTCAGTGCCTTGTATTGAGATCCCGCGCGAGCTGCGTCTCGTTGCGGCGTGAGTTGAGCGCCACCCGTTTCATCACCCGCCTGGCGCCAATCCCGGCGCCGGGCACTACTCAGGAGAAGCACCATGACCATCGAGATTCACAACGACGAACGCGATTGGGAGCCCGGCGGCATCTACTACGACGGTCCTTACCACACGCCTGAGGAGGACGACGATTGCGAGATCGAAGACCGCGACACCTACGAGGGCGAACATGACTACAGCGAGGACGATGCCGACGATTACGACACGTCCACGCCGAGTCGCCAGACCTATCAGGCACCGGCCCGGCAGAAGCTGACGACCTTCAAGATGCCGCGCCCCGTCCGGGTCCGGCGCTACATCGACAACGAGTTTTAACGGGCAGACAGCCCGCTAGAAGGTGTGGGGCAGCACCGTCTTTGCTTGCCGGCGATTGCCGGTGCCGCCGCCACGAACAACAACGGCCATTTTATAAGGAGATCCCTCATGGCCCAACGCAACTTCCGCTTCCCCAACGGGAAGACCGTCATCCAGTACCACCAGATCGGCCGCTTCCAGGCCTACCCGAGCGGCGTGGGTGTGTTCAACCTGCGTGACCGGATGATGGATTTCCTCCACACGTCCAACGAGACCATCGCGATCCTGGTCGTCGAGATGCTCGACAAGGTGTGGGCGAGCAACGGGCGCATTGCGCCGGACTGGTCGATGCTCAAGCTTGAGGAGCCGGCCGAAAGCGCCACCGCGCCACACTGACCCAGGTGGCATCGTCCGTCGCGGCGATGCCTGACCGGGCCGTCTGCCTTTTGAGGCGGGCGGCTCTTTTTTTGTCCATCGGTCGGGGTCAGGCCGTCGGCCTTCAGGTCGGCGATGGCTTCGGCCGGTGTCAATCTCCGCAAGGGGGTCCATGTAGTATGGCAATTGACACCAATGACACTAAACCGACGATGCTCGAACGCATCGTCGAGGCCCGGAAGGGCCGGGCGCGCTTCAGGCGCAAGAAGGGCGCGGAAACGGCGATGGAGCTGATCGTCGATGAGCCAGCGGCCGCGACGCGGCCCAACCTCGATGCGCTCCTGACTCACCTGGACGGCGTGTTCCGTCCCTTGATGGAGAGGGCCCGCGTCCAGCGCGGGACTGCCTCTTCTGTTGCCCTGACCATCGAAGGCGGGCAGTTGCCGCCGCCCATCGAATCGGATATCTCACCCGACGATCAGGTCAAGCTGGACGGCTTTCTGACGACGTGCCGGCAGCCACCACCACTAGCCGTCATGGCGCAGCCGCTCACGGGTGGTATCGGTGCTGATGGCAAACGCCCTCCTCCGCGCCGAGGCCTCGGCCCGCCGGTCTTCGTCGGCTTTGATTGCGAATGGGAATATCAGGCCAAAGGCCGCAACGTGCTGCTGTCGGTCCAGTTCTACATCGTCGGGCCGACCGGACTGTGCTACAGCAAGGTCATCAACCTCGTGGGCAAGGACGCCGTGCAGGATCGCCCATCGCTGGCCGAGGCGCTCTACGACCTGCTCGACGAGGCCGAGATCGAGTGCGTGTTCGATGAGTGGCCGGTCGAAATCTTGCTGTGTGGCCACTTCACCCGGGCGGATATCTCGGTCTTCCGGGACTTCAAGCAGTTCCGCCATCAGCTCCAGGCGGTCAATGGCACCCTCGCGACGACCGCCGACCCGGCCGAGGTGAAGCTGCCCCTCAGGGAAGAGCAGGCAGAGCGGCTCAAGCACCGTTACCGCTACGTGGTGGGCGATGACTTCGACCCGCGGGTGCTGTCGGTGCGGATCGTCGATTCGGCGCGGCTGGCGCCGCCGGGCACGCCGCTGGCGAAGCTCGGGGACTGGCTGGACGTGCCCAAGGTGCTACTGCCCCGGGGCTACCGCAAATCCCAGATGCGAAGACTGCAGCGAGATCTTAATGGCATATTCAGAGCCTACGGGTTGCGGGACGCCGAGATCGCCGTTATCTATGTCTTGTGGGTACTGTGGTTCTGTGACCGCTTCCTCGGCATCAAGGGCTTGTCGGCGACGGCGAGCAGCCTGTCTGTGCGCTTGGTGCAGTTGTGCATGCGGCGCGACGGGGTGCATCCGGACGTGGCTCTCAACTTCGAGAAGGTCCGGCGCTGGCGCTGGAACGAGGTCACCGGGCGCCCGACCTCCAAGACCCAGCGGGTACCGACGCGCGTACGGCGCTGGTTCGAGGCCTTCTTCGCCGACGTGTATATGGGCGGGCGTAACGAATGCTACTGGTTCGGCCCGACGCCGATGCCGCAGCCGTGCCACCGGATGTTCGACCACGATCTCGCTGCCTGCTACGTGGTGAGCCTCGCCGGGATCATGTGCCTCGACTACGAACGGATCGAGATCACCCGCGACCCGGAGCGCTTCCGGGGGCATGTGGCGGGCTACGCCGAGGTGGAGTTCCGCTTTCCGGAAGGAACGCTGTATCCGTGCCTGGCGGTGATGATGGAGAAGTACGGGCTGTGGTATCCCCTCTCCGGCATTGCCCTGGCCACGGCGCCGGAGATCGAGCTGGCAATGGAGATGGGCGCCGAGATCACGATCCGCTTCGGGGTGGTGATTCCGTGGAAGGACCGCGCGGCGGTCTTCGCGGAGAGCGCCAGGCGCCTGCGGCAGAAGAAGACCAGGAAGGACGCCGACAAGGGCTTGTGGCTGGAAGCGGATGGCGATGTCTTCGTGCCGGCGACAGAGATGCAATTTCCCCCGGAGTCACACGGGGATGTGGGCTACCGGCCTTTTGAGTCGGGCTCGATCTACACCCGAGCGATGCGCCTGAAGTTCAACAAGAAGTCCCTGCCCCACCAGTTCATGAAGCTGGTGGGCAATGGCGTGTATGGGAAGACCGGCCAGGGCTTCAAGGGCAAGCGGGCGCTGGACATGGAGGACCTGAAATATCGCGCGATTGGCCCCTCCGGGATCTCGGAGCCCGCGGTCGCTGCGCTGGTGTCGGGCTTCGCCCGGGCGGTACTCGGCGAGATTCTCTGGAAGCTGCCGGCGGATGCGTTGGTGGTGTCTGCGACCACTGATGGAGCGCTTGTTTCAGTCGAGACGCTCGACCTCTCAGGCACGATGTGCCGGCGCTTCCAGGCGCTGGTGGATCGGATCGCGCCGGGCACGGCGATGACGGAGCTCAAGCACCTGATCGGGCAGGCCGTCGCGGGCAAGACCCGCCTGCAGCTCACGGGGCTTGCGATCGACGGCCAGGAGCCGGTGGTGGCCAAGGGCGGCATCAAGATGCCGCTCGACAGCGCCGAGGGCGACGAGGAGAAAGAGCGCGAACTGATGCGCCCCGAAAACCGCTTCATGCTGGATCTACTCGCGAACCGCCAGCCCGGCCAGATCATCAAGCGCGCCTCGCTGATGTCGCTGGGCGAGATGGTGCTCAATGACTGGGACCTGCAGACCGTCGATACGCCGGTACGGCTCAACATGGAGTACGACTTCAAGCGTCGTCCGGTCGATGCCCGGATGATCCGGATCGAATCGCTCGGCGTCGAGCATCTGGCCTTTGCGACCGTGCCGTGGGACAACGCCGCGGAAGGGGAGCTGGCCCGGATGCTGTTCGACCGCTGGCGCGAGGGGGAGAAGGACAAGGAAGGGAACTGGGTGCGGCCGGGCCATTGCTTGAAGACCATGGCGGACTGGGGCGACTGGCAGGCGTTCTACGGGCTCTACGCGGGCAACCACCAGCGGCGGGCGCGCTTCCAAGCGCTGCAGGCGGCGTCAGACGTGACGGTGAAGGCCGACGGGCAGAGCGAGGGGCAACAGAAGCGCCTGCGCGGGCCTACGGGGCAGGTGTACGCGACGGCGAGGACCGGGATACTCGGGACCGCGATCCGGACCTTCCTGACGGCTTATGTGCAGCGGGCCTGGGGGCTGGAAGGCGCCGACCTGTCGCAGGCGAAGCGCGCCGCCTGGCTCACCGAGGTGGGCTACCCGGTGAAGGTCCATGACGTGAAGAACGCCGGGCGCTCGCAGTTGCATGAGCATGTGTCGCCCGCGACGCCGGAGGTGATGGCGTTTCTGGCGGTCGTGAAGGCGCGTTTTCCTCAGCTGGAGATGGGGCGGTTTTTGGTGAAGGGGTAGGCCTCCAGTTTGGAAAGTGAGGGGGACGCCAAGTGCGGCCCCCTCTAGCGTCCCGACAGGGGCAACGTGAGCTGTGAGCAGCCTCAAGCGCTCACGCAGTTTGTCGATAGCATAGGTGACTCCTTCGACAGCCATTCGTGCGTTAATAAATTAACTGCGCGCCTGTAAACTGGGAGACATAATCATCGAGAGTACTCTGACTCGAGAACAACACCAAGAAGAAAACAATGACGCTTATTGGATCAGCAGTCCATTTCAAAGACGGATCAACGGCAACAATCATCGGCATCCACAAGAACCGCCCTTGGTTCATTGATATCACGAATGCTGCTGGAAGCACTCTCGCGGTCTCGACTGCCGATGTAAAGATAGAAGGTGAAAGCTTCGCACAGTGGCTCATGCACCGCGGCGTTCCTCAAGACCGCGACGGCTGGTCGATGCTTGTTGAGGCCTGCTCGCCCGCAGCCCCCGCTCCGCGGCCGGCAGCGACTTCGGCCCGACCTCCAACCACACGGGAGGAAGTACCACGATATGGGATCGGCTCGATCAAGTGGTGTGGAGGCCGCAATAACCAGACGGGTAAAGAGAACGAATACGGGTTTATCGAGGCCGCGGGCGGCGACCTGTTTTTTCATCGATCCATGGTCGTATCGCCGTGGGACGAGTTGCGCCCAGAGGTGCGAGTCTTGTATCGCCACACCACGCGTCGTAACGACAAGAAGGCAGCGGAAGAAGTACGCGTACTCGATGGTATCGAAGACCATGAGTTGGTTGCCTACGTTCGGGCAGGCGGTGACGCTGAAAGTCTGCCCCTAGAGCAGCGGTTGCTCGCACTCTTCGCCGCGTGCGAAGACGAGGCGTTACGCACGGAGGCCCTGACACGGCTTGCAAAAACCGGATCGACGGAAACGCTGTCGCGACTTGCCGAGCAAATGACGGCAGCGCTTACCCCTGACGTCCAAGCAGTTCTGCTCGACAAGCTCGACACCCAGACTCTGCTTCGTGCGGAAGCCGTTGCGCTGCGATCGATTCTCCCCTGTCACAAGCATTTGGAAGCATTGATAGAACTGACGACGCTGACGGGCTACGAGGCTGAGGCACTGGCCACAATCAAGAAGTCCGATATCAGTCGTGATCGTGAGAAGAATGCGCTAGCGGTCTTCTGGAAAAAATTCCCCCCTGAGAGCACGAATGCTCCACTGCTTCCCTTCGCTCCGAAACACGTAAAGATGTAAGCCCCCGGGCATCCCATCTTCCCCCAGCCCTTTAGCTCGCTAAACATAGTGTCCACTAGCCAATAGAAGTGGACACTTCCATGAACGTCACGAAGCCTCGCCGAACCCGTCGCACCCACTCCGAGGAGTTCAAGCGT
>SSSX01000030.1 GCA_015657735.1 Zoogloeaceae bacterium | reverse complement strand
GGCAGCCGAGCTGGCCCGGCCGCTGGCGAGGCGCTGGGGCCTGCCGGTGCGGCTCGACGGTATTGCGCGGGATGTCGACACCCGGCCGCAGGTCGATCTGCCATGGAAAGCGCGGGCGGCGAACGTGCGCGGCGCCTTCCGCGTCACCGGCCGGGTCGACGGGCTGCGGGTGGTGGTGGTCGACGACGTGATGACCACCGGCGCGACCCTCGCCGAACTGGCGCGCACGCTCAAGGCGGTCGGCGCAGCCAGCGTCGAGAACCGCATCGTCGCCCGCACGCCGGCGCCCGGCTGATCGGCCGTCTTGTCCGCCCGCCGGCCGGCGGGCACAATCCGCGGCCCCGTCCCGAGGTCCGCCCCGATGTTTCACGTCGTCCTTCATCAGCCCGAAATTCCGCCGAACACCGGCAACATCATGCGGATGTGCGCCAATTCGGGCGCCCGCCTGCATCTCGTCAAACCGCTGGGTTTCAACCTCGAGGAAAAGCAGCTGATCCGCGCCGGCCTGGATTACCGGGACATGGCGGTGGTGACGGTGCACGACGACTGGCCGGCGTGCCGCGCCGGTTTTGCCGGCCAGCGGATCTTCGCGCTGACCTCCCGCGGCGGGCGCAACTACGCCGACGTGGCCTTCGAGCCGGGCGATGTCTTCGTGTTCGGGTCGGAATCCCGCGGGCTGCCGCCGGAACTCCATGCGGAGTTCGGCGACGAGCGCCGGCTGCGCATCCCGATGCGGCCCGGCAACCGCAGTCTGAACCTGTCGAACGCGGCGGCGGTGGTGGTGTACGAAGCCTGGCGGCAGGCGGGGTTTGCCGGCGGAATCTGACGGGGAACCGGGCCGGGTCTATTCCTGCTTCGGGTCGCGGGCCAGCAGCTGCTCGACGGCGTCGCGGGCCGACAGGGTGCCGCGCAGCACGCCATCCACGGCGTGGGTGATCGGCATGTCGACACCCAGCCGGGCCGACAGCGCGGCGACTTCGCGGGTCGTGCTGACGCCTTCGGCAACGTGGCCGAGGGCCTGCAGGATGTCCGGCAAGGTCTTGCCTTCGGCCAGCAGCAGGCCGACGCGGCGGTTGCGGGAGAGATCGCCGGTGCAGGTCAGGACCAGATCGCCGAGGCCGGCGAGGCCCATGAAGGTATCCCGGCGACCACCCAGCGCGAGGCCCAGGCGGGTGATTTCGGCCAGGCCGCGGGTGATCAGCGCGGCACGGGCGTTGAGGCCGAAGCCCATGCCGTCGGCGACGCCGGCGGCGATCGCCATGACGTTCTTGACCGCGCCGCCGACCTCGGCGCCAACCAGATCGTCGTTGGCGTAAAGACGCAGCCGGTTGTTGTGCAGCACGCCAACCCAGTGGCGCGCGAAGTCGATGTCGCGGGCCGCGACGGTCACCGCGGCGGGCAGGCCGCGGGCGACTTCGGCGGCGAAGCTCGGACCGGTCAGCACGCCGCAGGGCGCGTCGTCGCCGAGCTCTTCGGCGACGATCTGGTGGGGCAGCTTGGTGGTGCCGGCTTCGAGGCCCTTGCAGGCCCACAGCAGCGGCGTGCCGGGCGCGGCACTGCGCAAGGCGCGCGCGGTGGCGCGCAGCCCGGCCAGCGGCGTGACGACCAGATGCAGGTCGGCACGGGCGGCTTCGCGCAGGTCGTCGGTGAATTGCAGGCTGGCCGGCAGCGAGATGTCGGGCAGGTAGCGCCGGTTTTCGCGGTCGGCGCGCAAGGCGGCGACTTCGTCCGATTCACGGCTCCACAGGACGACCTGGTGGCCGCGACTGAAGGCGATGGCGAGCGCCGTGCCCCACGCCCCGGCACCGAAAACGGCGATGCGCATCGTGCTACAACCCCCAGACTTGGTTGATGCGGATGAATCCGCCGGTGCCGTCGCGGTGCTTCACGCCGATCCAGCCATCGGCCGGCGGCTTGTCGCCGAGTTCGAGAACGACGTCCTTGACGGCTTCGAAGGCGAGCGGGGCGGCGGCGTCGGGTTTCTGCCGGATGTCGGCGCGGGCGGCGGTGATGATCACCGTGCGCTTCTCGGCGAGCTGACGGCGTTCGAGCCACAGCAGGTTGCCGGCCGGTTCGCGCACCTTCACCCAGCGGTCGATGGTGACCACCATCTCGACGGGAGTGTGGCGCTGGATCACGAACAGCGGCTTGCCCTGCTTCGAGGGCGCATCGTAGAGGATGGCCGGTTCGGCGAGAGAGCGGAAATCCGAGGCGCCGGCGCCTGCCGCCGCGAGGGCGAGCGACAGGCCGGACAGCGCCGCGGCGATGCGGCGGCGCGTGCGCATTACTGGACGGGGACGTCGGTGCCCGGAACCTGCTGGCGGTTCTGCTGGTACAGGGCCTCGAAGTTGACCGGAGCGAGCAGCACGGGCTGGAAGCCGGCGCGCGACACGGCGTCGGACACGGCTTCGCGGGCGTACGGGAAGAGGATGTTGGCGCAGCCGATCATCATGATCGGCTCGAGGTCGTCCTGCGGCACGTTGCGGATCTGGAAGATGCCGCACTGGGCGACTTC
>SSSX01000239.1 GCA_015657735.1 Zoogloeaceae bacterium | reverse complement strand
CGCCGCCCACGCCGCCGGCCCCGACGAGCAGCGCGTCGTGCTGGCCGCCGCGCCCACCGAGCAGCCGGTCGTCGTCGTCACCGCCACCCGCCAGGCCCAGCGTGCCGACGAGCTGATCGCCAGCGTCGACCGCATCGACCGCGAGGAGATCGAGCGCGCCGGTGCCGGCTCGGTCCTCGACCTGCTGGGCCGCCAGCCCGGCATCCAGATCAGCAACAGCGGCGGCCCCGGCAAGACCTCGTCGGTCTACCTGCGCGGCGCCAACGCCAACCACACGGTGCTGCTGATCGACGGCGTGCGCGTCGGCTCGGTGACCGCCGGCGCGCCGAGCCTCGAGAGCATCCCGCTGTCGCAGATCGAGCGCATCGAGATCCTGCGCGGACCGGCCTCGGCGATGTACGGCGCCGACGCGGTCGGCGGCGTGATCCAGATCTTCACCAAGCGCGGCGAAGGCCCGACGCTGTTCGAAGCCTTCGGCGGCGCCGGCAACTTCGGCACCACCCAGCTCGGCGCCGGCGTGTCCGGTTCGAGCGGCGCCTGGTCCTACGCGCTGCGCGCGGCCGAATACGAAACCCACGGCGTGTCGGCGCGCAAGGGCCCGCACCCGGCCCAGAAAGTGTGGCACGACTACAACCCCGGCCTCGACGCCGACCGCGACGGCCTGCGCTCGCGCTCGGCCGGCGCCAACCTCGGCTACGCCATCGCGCCGGGCCACGAGCTGCGCGTCAATCTGATGCGCATCGAATCGCGCAACTGGTACGACGGCGGCGGCTTCAACGCGGTCGGCGGCGCCGACGTCGGCAACGATCTGGTGACCGAAGTGATCGCCGTCGAAAGCCGCAACCGCCTCACCGACGGCTGGCTGAGCACGCTGCGCCTGGCCCAGTCGAAGGACGAGTCGACCGGCTTCCGCGGCGTCTCGCGCTTCAACTCGAAGCAGCAGCAGTTCCTGTGGCAGAACGACGTGCAACTGCCGCTCGGCAAGCTGATGCTCGGCTACGAATACCTCGAACAGAGCGCCGACAGCACCACCACCTACACCGTCAAGTCGCGGGACATCTCCTCGCTGATGGCCGGCTGGAACGCCACCCTCGGCAACCACCTGCTGCAGGCCAACCTGCGCCACGACAACAACTCCCAGTTCGGCGACAAGCTCACCCATCTGCTCGGCTACGGTTACCGCATCACCCCGGCGCTGCGCGCCAACGCCTCCATCGGCACCTCGTTCAAGGCGCCGACCCTCAACGATCTCTACTACATCGACAGCGCCGGCAACCACGGCGACGCCAGCCTGAAGGCCGAGCAGGGCCACAACCGCGAAGT
>SSSX01000238.1 GCA_015657735.1 Zoogloeaceae bacterium | reverse complement strand
TGCCCGGTGACGGCGTCGATCTCGCCGGCCGAACGGGCCGACTTTTCGGCCAGCTTGCGCACCTCGTCGGCCACCACCGCGAAGCCCCGGCCTTGCTCGCCGGCGCGGGCGGCTTCGATGGCGGCGTTGAGCGCCAGCAGGTTGGTCTGGTCGGCGATCTCGCGCACCTCGCGGGTCATCGTCGTGATCGCCGCCGTCGATTCGACGAACTGCTCGACCGAATCGGCCATCTGGCGCACCGCATCCTCGGCGTGACCGACCTCGGCCACCAGCGAATCGAGGGTCCGGCTGCCGTCCTCGGCACGGCGCAGGCTTTCGCGGGAGCGCTGGTGCACCCGCTCGGCGCTCTCCGCCACATGGGCGATGTTGGCCGCCATGCCGTCGACCGACGCCGCCGCGTGCTCGGACTGGTCGTGCTGGCGACGCGAACCGTCGGCGACCAGACTGGCACTGGCCGACAACTGGTGCGCCGAACTGGTGACCTGCCCGGCCGACGCGCCGACCTGGCGCACCAGCCCGGCGATGGTGGCGAGCATCTCGTTGAAGGTGGCCGCCGTGCGCCCGATCTCGTCCTGGCCGGCGACGTTCAGCCGGCGGGTCAGGTCGCCCTCGCCCTTGGCGATCTCGGCGAGGCTGCGGTTCATCTCGGTGAGCGGCGTGACCACGAAGCGGCGGATGAAGAACATCACGAAGGCGATCAGCGGCAGCGACACCAGCGCCGCGGCGACGATGCGCTGCCACATGAAGAGGTCGACGGCGGCATTCACGCGGTCGAGCGACACCTTCATGCTGACCACGCCCAGCGGCGTGCCGGCCGGAACCTGATGGCAGGCGACGCAGTTCTTGCCGAGGTAGTTCTCGGACGCCAGCGCCGGCTTGACGACGCGCAGGTATTCACCCGCCACGGCATCCCGCTCGACGCGCACCACCTCGCTGCGGCTCGCCAGCGCAGCCTGCTCGTCGGCGTCGAGCGCCGGCGCCGGCCGGCTGCCGGTGCCGAACTGCTTGCTCACCGCCTCGCCGCGGATGACCTGCAGATCCTTGATGATCGACAGCTGCTTGATCTGGTCGAGAAAGACTTCCCGCTGGCCGACCGTGCCGGTGATCATCATGCCGGTCAGGCCGGCCATCGTCATCTCGTGGATGCTGTGGGCGAAATCCTCCGCCTGGGCGATGGCGGTGTCGCGATTGACGCGGGTTTCCCAGGCGATCATGCCGCCCCAGGCGATCAGCAGCATCAGCCAGATCGCGCCGGTCAGCCGCAGCCAGATGGGGGTGTCCGATAACTTGCGCATTCTTCCTCCAGTGGGCGGAGCAGATCCGCCTGCCGTGGGGTCTACGGCCGGGAAGCGATGGGTCTTGAGCGGCGGGCGACGATCAGCGCGCCGGTTTCGGCGCGGCCGGACGGGTATTGAGACGCTGCGTGGCGGCGTTCCAGTCGGCCCTGGCGATCAGCGGCCAGGCGAGGAGTGCGCGCTCGAGCGATTCGTCGATGAGCCCGGATTCCTCGCGCCGCGGCGGTTTGAGGACGAAGTTGACCACTTCGTTGCGGTCGCCCGGGTGGCCGATGCCGACCCGCAGGCGCCAGTAATCCTGGGTGCCCAGGTGGGCGGTGATGTCCTTCAGTCCATTGTGGCCGCCGAGACCACCGCCGAACTTGAGACGCAACTGGCCGGGCGGAATGTCGAGCTCGTCGTGGACGACCAGGATTTCGGCCGGCGCGATGCGATAGAAACGCGCCAGCGCAGCCACCGACTGGCCGGAGCGGTTCATGAAGGTCTGCGGCATCAGCAGCCACACGCCGTCGCCGCGGGCGTTGGCGGCGAGGCCGTGGAAGCGCGCTTCCTTCGAGAAGGAGATGCCCAGCTCGCGGGCCAGGCGCTCACAAAACCAAAACCCGGCGTTATGCCGGGTTTCAGCGTATTCGGCACCGGGGTTGCCGAGGCCGACGACGAGCTTGGGTGACAGCTGGCTCATCGCGTCAAGCGCCCCGCAACCCCGCCGCGCGATCAGGCAGCCGGGGTTTCCTCGGCGGCTTCGTCGCCACCGCGGATCGCCAGGATGGTGGCCACGACCGGGTCTTCACCGTGGGTCAGAACCTTCACGCCAGCCGGCAGCTTGAGACCGGAAACATGGACCGACGCGCCGCTCTTGAGATCCTTCAGGTCGACCTCGATGAACTCGGGCAGGACGCCGGGCAGGCACTCGACGGTCACTTCGGTCATCGGGTGCGACACCATGCCGCCTTCGAGCTTGACGCCCGGGGCGAGGTCACCGTTCACGAAGTGCAGCGGCACCTTCACGTGGATCAGGTGGGTGGCGTCGACGCGCTGGAAGTCCAGGTGCAGCACCTGCTGCTTGTACGGGTGCCACTGGGTGTCCTTGAGGATCACGGACTGGGTGGCGCCGTCGAGAACCATCGCCAGCACCGAGGCGTGGAAGGCTTCGTTGCGCAGGGCGTGGAAGATCTCGTTGTGATCGACTTCGACCTGGACGGGATCGCCGGAACCGTAAACGATGGCGGGGACGCTGCCGGCGCGACGCAGGCGGCGGCTCGCACTCGAACCCTGCTTTTCACGCGTCTTGGCGTTGAACTGGATGGTCATGTTAACTACTCCGAGGTTGGACGACCCGACCGCGACCAGACGGGTCCGAAAAAAGCCGCCGGGCCAGGCCCGGCGGCTCGAAAACTGACCGGCTTACTCGTTGAACAGCGAGCTGACGGATTCTTCGTTGCTGATCCGCAGGATCGTGTCGGCCAGCAGTTCGGCGATCGACACACTGCGGATGCGCTTGCAGGCGCGGGCCTCGTCGGACAGCGGGATGGTGTCGGTGACCACCAGCTCGTCGAGGTCGGATTCATTCAGGCGGCTGATCGCCGGACCCGACAGCACCGCGTGGGTGCAGTAGGCCATCACCCGCTTGGCACCGTTTTCCTTCAGCGCCTGGGCGGCCTTGCACAGCGTGCCGGCGGTATCGACGATGTCGTCCATGATCACGCAGGTGCGGCCTTCGACCTCGCCGATGATGTTCATCACTTCGGACACATTGGCCTTCGGACGGCGCTTGTCGATGATCGCCAGATCGCATTCGAGACGCTTGGCGAAGGCGCGGGCACGGACCACGCCGCCGACGTCCGGCGACACCACCATCAGATCCTCGTACTTCTGCTTCTCGAGGTCGGCCAGCAGCACCGGCGCGGCGTAGATGTTATCCACCGGAATGTCGAAAAAGCCCTGGATCTGGTCGGCGTGCAGATCGACGGTGAGGACGCGCTGGACGCCCGCCGCCTGCAGCATGTTGGCCACCACCTTGGCGGTGATGGGCACCCGCGCCGAACGCGGACGGCGGTCCTGACGGGCGTAGCCGAAATAGGGAATGGCTGCGGTGATGCGACCGGCGGAGGCCCGCTTGAGCGCATCCACCATGATCAGCAGTTCCATGATGTTGTCGTTGGTGGGAACGCAGGTCGGCTGCAGGACGAAGACGTCCTTGCCGCGTACGTTCTCCAGCAGTTCGACATTGACCTCGCCGTCCGAGAAACGGCCGACGGTGGCCGAACCCAGAGACTTGCCCAGGCGGCGCACGACGTCTGCGGCCAGCTTGGGGTTGGCGTTGCCGGTGAAAACCATCAGGCTGCCCGAAGCCATGATCACCTCTCGTGACTGCAAGAAATACTACGTAAAACAAAACGGGCAGGCTTTCGGCCTGCCCGCTGGATTTGGCTGGGGAAGAAGGATTCGAACCTTCGAATGCCGGAATCAAAATCCGGTGCCTTGACCAACTTGGCGACTCCCCAAGAAATCGTTTCCGCCAACTACACAACCCAGTCCAGCAGCGGATGCCTGTCGAGCCCTGCGGCTACCCAGACTTTCCAGCCCTGCGGGGCGGTGGCGACGACCTGCTGCGCCTTTTCCTCCGAATCGAAGGGGGCGAAGATACAGGCCCCTGAACCGCTCATTCTTGCCGCCCCGTATTGCGACAGCCAGACCAGCGCTTCAGCCACTTCCGGAAACCGTTTGCAGACCGTGGCCTGCATGTCGTTTCGCGTTGTGTGTGTTGCGAAGCGCCGCATTATTATGGGTTCGCTGTTCCGCGTCAACTCCGGCGCCGAAAAAATTTCGGCGGTCGGCACCGCGACCGGCGGCGCGACCATCACGTACCACGCCGGCGCCACGTCCATCGCCTGCAGCGCCTCGCCGACCCCTTCGGCGAACGCGGTGCGGCCGAAGATGAAGAAAGGCACGTCCGCGCCGAGCTTGAGGCCGATTTCCTGCAACTGCCCGCGCGACAGGCCGCACGCCCAGATGCGGTTCAGCGCGACCAGCACGCTGGCCGCGTCGGAGCTGCCGCCACCCAGGCCGCCGCCCATCGGAATCCGCTTGACGACGCCGATGTCGGCGCCGCAGCGGGTGCCGCTGGCGGCTTGCAGCGCCCGCGCGGCGCGCACCACCAGATCGGCGTCGGCCGGCACGCCGGGGACGTCGCTGGTACGCACGATGGCGCCGTCGTCACGGCGCCGCAGCGTGATCTCGTCGCCCCAGTCGAGCATCCGGAAGGCGGTCTGCAGCAGGTGGTAGCCGTCGGCGCGGCGGCCGACGATGTGCAGGAACAGATTGATCTTGGCCGGCGCGGGCACGCGCTGCGGGCGGGCCGGATCGAATTCGGCAGCGTTCATCAGGGGTTCCAGGTGTCGACGATCAGGCGCAGGCGGGTGTCGCCGCGGTGGATGTCGATCCGACGCGGCAGCGCGTCGGGCGCATCGCCGGCGTATTCGGTGTATTCGATGGTCCAGCCGCGGTCGACGAGGCGGCGCAGGCGGCCCTGTTCGTCGACCTCGCGGACCTGCGCGCCGTCGCCCGGCCGGGCGGTGACCCAGCGCGGCAGGCTGGCGAAGGGCGCGTCGACGCCGAGCAGCGATCCGGCCAGTTCGGCGGCCGAGGCGGCGCTGGAGCGCTGGCCGCCGGCCTCGGTCATGCGGGCGCCGGCGGGGCCGGATTCGATGCGCGCCAGCCCCTGGCCGAGCGGGCCGGTGAACAGCCAGTCGTCCTGCGCGCCGTCGTGCTGCCAGTCGACACCGACTGCCGCACTGCGCTCGCCGTCGCGCACCTGCAGGCGGCCGGCGAGGGCGAAGCGGGCCAGCTCGGCAGCGACCGGCCGCATCGTCGGCGGCTCACGCAAGGCCGGCGCCGCGCAGCCGGCGAGGCCGAGCGCGACGATCAGCAACGCCGCCTTCAAGGCTTGAACTTCTTGATGACGTCGGCCAGCACGGTGCTTTCCGGGTGGGCCCTGGCGGCGTCGCGCCAGGTGCGCACGGCCTCGTCGCGGCGACCGAGCATCCACAGAACTTCGCCCAGATGGGCGGCGATCTCCGGATCGGCGCGCAGGCCGAAGGCCTTCTGCAGCGAGGCCAGCGCGTCGCCGAGCTGGCCGCGGCGGTATTGGGTCCAGCCCAGGCTGTCGATGATGAAGGGATCGTCGGGGGCGAGGGCGAGGGCCTTGCGGATCAGCGTCTCGGCTTCGTCGAGGCGCTGGCCGCGTTCGGCCAGCGAGTAGCCGAGCGCGTTGTAGGCGTGGGCGTGATCGGGCTTGAGGGCGATCAGCTTGCGCAGCCGGCCTTCCATGACCTCGATGCGGCCGACCCGTTCGGCCATCAGCGCCGACTCGTAGAGCAGGTCGGGATTTTCGGGCTCGGCGCGGAGGGCCTCGTCGAGCACCGCGAAGGCATCCTCGTTACGGTTCGCGTCGCGCAGCAGCTGGGCTTCGGCGAGGACGTACTGGACCCGCTCGTTCGGCGCCTCGCGGGCCGCCGCCTGCAGATGCTGGCGCGCTTCGGCGAGCTTGCCGCGGCCGGCCAGAACCTGGGCGATGCGCCCCTGCGCGGCGACGAACTGGCTGCCCGGCTCGACGGCCTTGTACCAGCCGAGCGCCGCGTCGGGATGCCGGGCGTCTTCGGCGAGCTGGCCGAGATACATGCGGATCGTGTCCGGATCACCGAAGCCAAGGCTCAGCAGATGGCGGAAGTGCTTCTCGGCGGCGTTCCCGTCGCCCTGCTGCATGGCCAGCAGGCCGACCGCGTGGACCACGTCGCGGTCGTCCGGCGCGCGCTTGAGGATGTGCTCGAACTGCTCGCGCGCCGGCCCGAACTGCTTCGCCGCCACCAGCAGGCGCGCCAGCGTGATGCGCGGCTCGCGGGCATCCGGGTGACGGGCGACGTAGTCGCGCAGGGTGTCGATGCCCTTGCCGGGGGAGGCCTCCTGCTGCAGCTGGGCTTGCAGGATCACCGCCTGCTCCCAGTCGGGCCGCAGGCTCAGCGCGCCGTCGAGGGCCGCCGCCGCTGCCACGGCGTCGCCCGCCACGTAGGCGGCGTTGGCGCGGGCGAAATGGGCTTCGGGGTGGGCCAGGTAAGGCTCGGTGAGCTGGGTCACCAGGCGACGGACCAGCGCCTTGTCGGGGATGGGGGCGAGACCGCGGTTGAGCCCCATCAGCGCCGGGCCGATGGTGTCGCCCTGACGTGCCAGCGCGTTGGCGAGCTTGGCCTGCAGTTCGTCGACCCGCGCACCGCTGGCGGCGGTGCCGGACGCCAGCTGCTGGGCCTGCAGCGATGCCGGCTCGAGCTCCAGCCACAGCCGGGCGGCGTCGCCGGCGAGATCGGCCTGACGCGAGAAGACGGCCATCTCGGCGGCGCGGCGGGCAATGCGCGGATCGCGGGTGCGCCGCGCCAGGTCGAGGTAGGACTGGGCGGCCATGACCGCCTGGCCGCGGGCGCCGGCCACCTCGGCGAGCATCAGCTGATAAAGAATCTGCGGCGTCAGCTCCTGCGCCGGGTAGTCCGCCGCCTTGCCGCCGTCGCCCTCGTCGGGGGCGGGCTCGGCCTGCTGGGCATGGACCGCCCCGGCCAGCAGGCCGCCGGAGACAAGCAGGACGGCAAGCAGGCGGGCCGGTCGCACGAGGCGGGAAATGGGCTTCATGAAAGATTCTGGCAAGACGTTCGGGACTTGATCCGGGGCACTGGCCGACGGCATGCGGCCATCGCTGCACGCGGGTTGGATCGCGCGGCTACAATAGGGTTCGTCCGATGTTAGGCGCTTTCCGGAAGGCCAGCAAGCCAGCCCCGGCGCCGCCCTGCCCCCTCCGTTTCGTCATGCCCGAACTGCCCGAAGTCGAAACCACCCGCCGCGGCATCGCGCCCGAACTGACCGGACTCGCGGTGACCGGCGCGGTCATCCGCAACGGCCGCCTGCGCCATCCGGTGCCGGACGACCTCGACGCCACGCTGGCCGGGCAGCGCCTCGCCGCCGTCGAGCGGCGGGCGAAATATCTGGTGTTCCGCTTTGCCACCGGCAGCCTGCTGGTGCATCTGGGCATGTCCGGCAGCCTGCGCATCGTGCCGACCGCGACCGCGCCGGAAAAACACGACCACCTCGACCTCGTCTTCGGCCCGCGCGCGCTGCGCCTGCGCGACCCGCGGCGCTTCGGGCTGGTGCTGTGGCAGGCCGGCGAGGCACCCCACCCGCTGCTCGCCGGTCTCGGCGTCGAACCCCTCGGCGAGACCTTCGACGGCCGCTGGCTGTACACGGCCAGCCGGGGACGCCGGACACCGGTCAAGTTGTTCCTGATGGACGCCGCGCACGTGGTCGGCATCGGCAACATCTACGCCTCGGAGAGCCTGTTCCGCGCCGGCATCGATCCAACCCTGCCGGTCGGCGAACTCGGCCTGCGCCGCTGCACCCGCCTCGCCGCGTGCATCCGCGAGACCCTGCACGACGCCCTTGCCGCCGGCGGCAGCACGCTGCGCGACTTCGTCTCCAGCAACGGCTCGCCCGGCTACTTCCAGCAGCAGTATTTCGCCTACGGCCGCGACGGCGAGCCGTGCCGGAACTGCGGCACGACGATCCGCAAACGCATCATGGGCCAGCGCGCCACCTTCTACTGCCCGCGCTGCCAGCGCTGAAAGCAATTCCGGTCGAAGGCGATCCCGTTTATGCTATCAATCTTGAAATATTTCGCCGGCGCCGCGGCCCCTTGCCAGGAATGAAGCTCGTGAAAGACGCTCAAATGCTCGCTGAACACTTCTCCGCCTACACCCAGTGGCGCGGCGATGTCGCTTCGGGAATCGGGGAGCTGCGCAAGTGGCTGCAGACCAACGAGATCGGCGACGCCCAGTCCGACCTGCGCCTGCAGTATCTGCTCGACCGCCTGCGCGAGGACAAGCTGATCGTCGCCTTCGTCGCCGAGTTCTCGCGGGGCAAGTCGGAACTCATCAACGCCGTCTTCTTCGCCGGCTACGGCAACCGCATCCTGCCCTCCAGCGCCGGCCGCACCACCATGTGCCCGACCGAGCTGCAGTGGAAGGACGGCGACAAGCCCGAGATTCGCCTGCTGCCGATCGAAAGCCGCAAGACCAACGCCAGCATCACCGAGCTCAAGCGCTATCCCGAGGAATGGCGGATCCGCCCTCTCGACACCAGCTCCGCCGAAAGCCTGCAGCAGGCCCTCGCCCAGGTCGGCGAAACGCGCATGGCGAGCACCGTCGAGGCCGAGGCGCTCGGCTTTCCGATCGACGAAAGCGGCGACCACGGCATCCGTCCGAACGCCGACGGCCAGGTCGAGATTCCGCTGTGGCGGCACGCGATCATCCAGTTTCCCCACCCGCTGCTCGAGCAGGGCCTGGTGATCCTCGACACGCCGGGCCTCAACGCCATCGGCGCCGAACCCGAACTGACCCTCAACCTGCTGCCCAACGCCCACGCGGTGCTGTTCATCCTCGCCGCCGACACCGGCGTCACCCAGAGCGACCTCGCGGTGTGGCGCGAGCACGTCAACGCCGGCCGGCGCCAGCGCGGGCGCATCGTCGCGCTCAACAAGATCGACGGACTGTGGGACGGCCTGCGCAGCGAGGACGACATCGAGCGCGAGATCGCCGGTCAGGTGGCCAGCGTCGCCGCGACCCTCGAGATCGGGCCGGAACAGGTTTTCCCGGTATCGGCGCAGAAGGGCCTGGTCGCCAAGGTCAACGACGACGCGGCGCTCCTTGCCCGCAGCCGCCTGCTGCAGCTCGAACGGGCACTGTCCACCGAACTGCTGCCGACCAAGCGCGACATCGTCCGCGACAACACCTACGGCGATGTGAACGACATCGTCAGCCGCACCCGCGAACTCCTCGGCGCCCGCCTCAGCGGCCTGCGCGAGCAGCTCACCGAACTCACCGACCTGCGCGGCAAGAACCAGAACGTCATCGAATACATGATGCGCAAGGTGCGCTCCGAGAAAGACGAGTTCGAACAGGGCCTGCAAAAATATTACGCAGTGCGCAGCGTGTTCTCCAACCTCTCCAACAACCTCTTCGGCCACCTCGGCCTCGACGCCCTGCGCGACGAAACCCGCCGCACCCGCGAGGCGATGCTCGATGCCGCCTTCTCGCGCGGCCTGCGCGAAGCGATGAAGGGCTTCTTCCAGCACCTGCGCGGCAACCTCAAGAAATCCACCGACGAGATCGGCGAAATCTCCAAGATGCTCGACGCGATGTACAAGCGCTTCACCGTCGAGCACGGCCTCAAGCTCGCCGCGCCAACCGCGTTTTCGACGCTGCGCTACGAAAAGGAGATCGAGCGCCTCGAGGAAGCCTTCAACAGCCAGTTCAACACGGT
>SSSX01000237.1 GCA_015657735.1 Zoogloeaceae bacterium | reverse complement strand
GTTGTCCCGCACGACGCCCTGCCCCATCAGATACAGGCGGCCGAGGCGGTACTGGCCCTCGACGCTGCCATCGCGGGCGGCGGCGCAGTAGTGCGCGGCGGCCAGCCCGGGCTGGCGGTTGGCTTCGGCGCGGAAGCCGTTTTCGAGCAGGCGCGCCAGGGCCGGCGGCTCGTCGCTCCACTCCGGCGCCTCGGCCGCGGGCAGGCTGGCCTGCGCGCCGACGGCGAACAGGGTCAGCAGGGCGGCGGCGGCGGAACGGGCGAGGCAGGCAGCGGTCATCGGATGGCGGGCGGCGGAATCGGTGCGCGCATGATGCCGCCGGCAACGCGCCAGCGCCGTGATGCACTTGGGCTCGGGAGGCCGAAAGCGCTGCGGCGACCCGCCCGGTGCGATGAAATTC
This sequence comes from Zoogloeaceae bacterium, assembly GCA_015657735.1. Lineage (GTDB taxonomy): Bacteria > Pseudomonadota > Gammaproteobacteria > Burkholderiales > Rhodocyclaceae > Zoogloea. Next base: position 3,702 of record SSSX01000237.1, on the reverse strand, counting down.
ACAATCCGCGCGGCGCCGTCAACGAAAAAGCCGGGACGAGCCCGGCATTTTCGTGACGCGGAAACGCGGCGGCTTACTGCACGCGCACTTCCACGCGGCGGGCCTCGGCGGCGTCGGTACCGCCCAGCGTGACGGCCGGCTTGCGCATGGCGACCTTGTCGGCCGCAACGCCGGCGGCGACCAGCGCGTCCTTGACGGCGACGGCGCGGGCCTTGGCCACTTCGGCGTTGATCGCAGCACCGCCGGTTTCGTCGTGGTAGCCGGAGATCAGCACGATCTTGGTGGCGTCTTCCTGCAGCTTGGCGACGACCTTGGCCACTTCGTCGGCGGCGTTGGCGGGCAGTTCGGCCTTGCCGGAGTCGAAGTACAGCTTGACCAGCGGCTCGCCGATTTCGGCGATTTCCGGCGCTTCGGCGACCACCGCGACGGCCGGCTTGGCGGCGCCGGTCTGGCCGGTAACGTAGCTCGCCAGGCCGATCACGAGGCCGATCACCAGCGCGATGACACCGAACAGAATGCCGAGTACGAGGTTCTGGTTGTCGTCTTCCTGTTCCATCCGATGCTTCCTTTCGCGAAATTGGGAAAATAAGTGAAAAATCAAACCGTGGGATTATAACCGTTTCGCCTATGCCGGCTCGCCTCCGCGCGCCGGGCGGAATGTTAAAAACCGATTCTTTGCGCCCAAACCGGGCACCGCCGGTGCCGATGCACAAAGCCCGACGCCCGCACGCGGCGGGCATCGGGCCATGGCAACACCCCCGACCGGACTCGGCGATCAGGCCTTGCCGAACACGATCCGGCCGTTTTCGACGCCGACCCGGATCGTGTCCCTGGCCGCGAACTGGCCTTCGAGGATGCGCTTGGCGAGCGGATTCTCGATGTGCTCCTGGATCGCGCGCTTGAGCGGACGGGCGCCGAACACCGGGTCGAAGCCGGCCTTGGCCAGATCGAGCAGCGCCTCGTCGCTGACCTCGAGGTGCATCTCGAGGCGCGCCAGACGCTTTTCGAGGTAGGCCAGCTGGATGCGGGCGATCGACGCGATGTGCTTTTCGTCGAGCGCGTGGAAGACCACCACTTCGTCGATGCGGTTGATGAATTCCGGCCGGAAGTAGGTTTTCACCTCGGCCATCACCGCCAGCTTGATCACGCCGTAGTCGTCGCCGGACATGGCCTGGATCATCTGGCTGCCGAGGTTGCTGGTCATCACGATCACGGTGTTCTTGAAGTCCACCGTGCGGCCCTGACCGTCGGTCATGCGGCCGTCGTCGAGCACCTGCAGCAGCACGTTGAAGACATCCGGGTGGGCCTTCTCGACCTCGTCGAAGAGGATCACCGAATACGGCTTGCGGCGCACCTGCTCGGTGAGGTAGCCGCCCTCCTCGTAGCCCACGTAGCCCGGCGGCGCGCCGATCAGACGGGCCACCGAATGCTTCTCCATGAACTCGCTCATGTCGATGCGGATCAGGTGCTCTTCGCTGTCGAACAGGAATTCGGCCAGCGTCTTGCACAGCTCGGTCTTGCCGACGCCGGTCGGGCCGAGGAACAGGAAGGAACCGTAGGGCCGGTTCTCGTCCGACAGGCCGGCGCGCGAACGGCGGATCGCGTCGGCGACGAGGCGCACGGCTTCGTCCTGACCGACCACCCGCTGGTGCATCTTCTCTTCCATTTTGAGCAGCTTGTCGCGCTCGCCCTGCATCATCTTGGCAACCGGAATGCCGGTGGCGCGGCTGACCACCTCGGCGATCTCCTCGGCGCCCACTTCGGTGCGCAGCAGCTTGTTGGCCGGCCTGGCCTCGCCGCCGGCTTCGGCCTTCTTCAACTGCGCTTCGAGCTGCGGCAGCTTGCCGTATTGCAGCTCGGCAACCTTCTCGAGCTTGCCTTCGCGCTGCAGTCTGGCGATGTCGGCCTTGACCCGGTCGATTTCCTCCTTGATATGGGCCGAGCCCTGCACCGCGGATTTTTCGGCCTTCCAGATTTCCTCGAGGTCGGAGTATTCCTTCTTGATGCGGGCGATCTCCTCCTCGATCAGCGCCAGGCGCTTCTGCGAGGCTTCGTCCTTTTCCTTCTTCACCGCCAGCTGCTCGATCTCGAGCTGGATCTTGCGGCGTTCGAGCTTGTCCATCACCTCCGGCTTGGAGTCGATTTCCATCTTGATGCGCGCGGCGGCCTCGTCGATCAGGTCGATGGCCTTGTCGGGCAGGAAGCGGTCGGTGATGTAGCGGTGCGACAACTCGGCGGCGGCGACGATGGCCGGGTCGGTGATGTCCACGCCGTGGTGGAGTTCGTACTTCTCCTGCAGGCCGCGCAGGATGGCGATCGTCGATTCGACGCTGGGTTCGTCGACCAGCACTTTCTGGAAGCGGCGCTCGAGGGCGGCGTCCTTCTCGATGTATTTGCGGTACTCGTCGAGCGTCGTCGCGCCGATGCAGTGCAGCTCGCCGCGGGCCAGCGCCGGCTTCAACATGTTGCCGGCGTCGATGGCGCCCTCGGCCTTGCCGGCGCCGACCATCGTGTGGATCTCGTCGATGAACAGGATGATGCGGCCTTCGTCCTTGGCGATGTCGTTCAGCACCGCCTTCAGGCGCTCCTCGAACTCGCCGCGGTACTTGGCACCGGCCAGCAGCCCGGCCATGTCGAGCACCAGCACGCGCTTGCCCTTCAGCGTCTCGGGCACCTCGCCATTGACGATGCGCTGGGCCAGCCCCTCGACGATGGCGGTCTTGCCGACGCCCGGCTCGCCGATCAGCACCGGGTTGTTCTTGGTGCGCCGCTGCAGAATCTGGATCGCCCGGCGGATCTCGTCGTCGCGGCCGATCACCGGGTCGAGCTTGCCCTGGCGGGCGCGCTCGGTGAGGTCGAGGCAGAACTTCTTGAGGGCTTCGCGCTGGCTCTCGGCATCGGCGCTGCCGACGTTCTGGCCGCCGCGCACCGCGTCGATGGCCTGCCCGAGCGCCGCCTTGGTGAGGCCGTGCTCCTTGAGCAGGCGGCCGGTTTCGCCCTTGTCGTCGGCCAGCGCGAGCAGGAACATCTCGCTGGCGATGAACTCGTCGCCATGCTGCTGGGCGGCCTTGTCGGTGAGGTTGAGCAGGTTGGCCAGATCGCGGCCGACCGACACCTCGCCGCCGTGGCCGTGCACCTTGGGCAGCCGCTCGAGGGCCTTGGTGACGGCCACCTTCAGCCCGGCGCCATTCACGCCGGCGCGCTGCAGCAGCGACGCGGTGCTGCCGTCGTCCTGGTTGAGCAGCGCCAGCAGCAGGTGCTGCGGCTCGATGAACTGCTGGTCGTTGCCCACCGCCAGACTCTGGGCGTCGGCGAGGGCCTGCTGGAACTTGGTGGTGAATTTGTCGTAGCGCATGGGGCCTCCGGATTCGGGTCTGCGGCCTAGATGGGGGGGATTGCGCCAAGTTCAAGCACCGCCCCGCACGGAATCCGCCGACCCGGCGCGGCGCCGGCCGGCCTACCCGCCCGTCGTGCCCACCGGCCGGGTGGCCGATCTGTGGTAGCGTGGCGGGTTGGCGCGCCCGTCTTGTCATTGTCCTGCTGCAGCGCTTCCTTCTGGAGATCGTCGATGGCAATTGGTGTTCGGAAAACCTGGTCCTGCGTCGCCCGCCTGTGCCTCGCCGGCGCGGCCGCGACGGGTGCGCAAGCGGCCGCGCCGGCCGACCTCGTCGTCGCCCACGTCGCCCCCTTCACCGGCCCGGC
>SSSX01000236.1 GCA_015657735.1 Zoogloeaceae bacterium | reverse complement strand
CGTCACCCGGCGCATCGCCGACTGGAAGTGCGCCCCCGCCCCCGAACTGTCGAAACGCCCGACGGTGTTCCTGCTGCTCGCCGGCTGAACCGGATCAGTCGCCAGCCCCGCCGGCCAGAAACACGCCGCCGTCGCGCTCGATCACCGGCAGCGCCTCCAGCCAGCCGCCGCGGCACGGGCCGGCGACGCAGCGGCCACTGTCGGGCACGTACAGCGCGCCGTGGGTTGCGCAGATCAGGAATTGCCGGTCGCTGTCGAAGAAGCGGCCCGACTCCCAGTCCAGTTCCACCGCCACATGGGCGCAGCGGTTCAGGTAGGCGTACACCGTGCCGCCATAACGTATCGCAAAGGCCGGCACCTCGCGCCCACCCCGACGCACCGTAAAGCGGACGCCGTCCTCGCCGTCGCGCAGATCGGCCGACGTGCAGATCACCCGTTGGCCTCCAGCCACGCGCGCAGTTCGGCCGGCGTGTGAATGCAGGCCAGCGGCGCTTCGGCCTCCAGCTGCTCGACCGGATGGGCGCCGAAGCTCACCGCCAGGCCGGCCACGCCGGCGTTCTTCGCCATCAGCAGATCGTGGGTCGTGTCGCCGATCATCAGGCAGGTGTCGGCCATCACGCCCAGTTCGTCCATCAGTTCATGGAGCATCGCCGGATGAGGCTTGGAGAAGCACTCGTCGGCGCAGCGGGTGGCGTGGAAGTAGCGCCCGAGGCCCGAGAAGCCGAGAGCCCGGTCGAGCCCCTTGCGGCTCTTGCCGGTTGCCACGGCGAGCAGATGACCGCGATCGTGCAGGTCGGCGATGAGTTCGACCGTGCCGTCGAAGAGCGTCAGCTCGTGGTCGCTCGACAGATAATGGTGGCGGTAGCGCTCGACCATCCGCGGGTAAGCCTCGGCCGGCAGGTCGGGCACCGCATGGTGCAGCGCGTCGGACAAGCCCAGACCGATCACGTGGCGCGCCCGCGCATCGCTCGGCGGCGCCAGACCCAGGTCGACGCTGGCCGCCTGCATCGCGCGGACGATGGCCGCCGCCGAATCCATCAGCGTGCCGTCCCAGTCGAAGACGATCAGCTCGAAACGCTTAGCCATATTCCCTCTCCCGGCTCTGTTCGACCACAGCGACGAACTCATCCAGTTCGGCCGGCAGCGGCGCCGAAAGTTCGATTTCGCGGTCGGTCAGCGGATGGCGGAAGGCGAGTTTCGCGGCGTGCAGGAACATGCGTTTCAGCCCCTCTTTTTCGAGCTGCTTGTTGAGGGCGAAGTCGCCGTACTTGTCGTCGCCGCACAGCGGAAAGCCGGCATGCGTCAGATGGACGCGGATCTGGTGGGTGCGGCCGGTCTTCAGCTCGACCTCGACCAGACTGAAACCCTGCCAGCGCCGCAGCAACCGCACGATGCTGTGGGCCGGCTTGCCCTCGGGATTGACGCTGACCCGGCGCTCGCCGTTGTCGAGCAGATATTTGTGCAGCGGCTGCCGGATGTGCTGCTGCGGATTCATCCAGCGCCCGGCCACCAGCGTGAGATAACGCTTGTGCACCTTGCCGTCGCGCATCATGTCGTGGAGCACGGTCAGCGCGCTGCGCTTCTTGGCGACGATCAGCAGACCCGAGGTTTCGCGGTCGAGGCGATGGACCAGTTCGAGGAACTTCGCCTCCGGACGCTGGCGGCGCAGCTGCTCGATGACGCCGAAGCTCACGCCGCTGCCGCCGTGCACGGCGAGGCCGGCGGGCTTGTCGAGCACCAGCAGCGCGTCGTCCTCGAACACGATGTCGAACGGCTTGCCGACCGGCACCGGCGTCGCACTTTCCTTCGCGGCGATGCGGATCGGCGGAATGCGCAACTCGTCGCCGGCCTGCAGGCGGTAGGTCTGATCGACCCGGCGGCTGTTCACCCGCACCTCGCCGCTGCGCAGGATGCGGTAGATGTGACTCTTCGGCACGCCCTTGCAGATGCGGACCAGAAAATTGTCGATGCGCTGCCCGGCGCCGGATTCATCGACGCGTTCGTGACGCACAGCGGGGGCTTTACTCAAGGCCATCATTTTGAAATATACTGTTGGGCGGTTTTTTCGGTTTTGATGCGTCGCGCTCGCCGCAAGTGTCGTCCAGAGATTCGACACCGCCCCGCGCCCGCCCCAGAGCATCCGATGGCGACCCCAGCGCGAACCATCGCCGAGGACTCCACGCCGAATCATCCGGCACCCTCACTGCTCCCGAAAAACCACAGGAAGGTCCGTCGCCGCACAAAAAGAGGGCGATGGTACTGTATTCGACAATAAACTTGTACCAATTGCGCACAGGCGCACACGCAGATTGACGGCCCTGAAACCGGGGGCGCGAAGAAACCGACGCAAGCAGGCCCGAGGTCGCAACGCGGAACGCCGTACCAGAAGAGTACGTCCCGTCCCACGAATCGCGAGACCAGGCGACGCAGCACGCTCTTCGCAACCCCCTGGCGTGGATCACACGCGGTTCAGGGTGCGATAGACGAATCCCGCCACCCGCTTTAGTTTGATTTCCCTCGATGAAGGATAGTCGCGACAACGCCAAACTAAGTCACCGCAGTTAAGCGGGTGGCGCGCTTTGTCCTGCCCGTGTGCCGCGCGGGAGAAAAAGACGAATGAAGCGCATGCTCTTCAATGCGACGCAGGCCGAGGAACTCCGCGTTGCCATTGTCGACGGTCAGAAACTGATCGATCTCGACATTGAGTCGGCCGCCAAGGAACAACGCAAGAGCAACATCTACAAAGCCGTCATCACGCGCATCGAGCCCAGCCTCGAAGCCGCGTTTGTCGACTATGGCGCCGAGCGCCACGGCTTCCTGCCGTTCAAGGAAATTTCCCGCGCCTACTTCCAGCCCGGCGTCGAGGCCAGCCGCGCCTCCATCAAGGAAGCGCTGAAGGAAGGCCAGGAGCTGATCGTCCAGGTCGAGAAGGACGAGCGCGGCAACAAGGGTGCCGCCCTCACCACCTTCGTCTCGCTGGCCGGCCGCTACCTCGTGCTGATGCCCAACAACCCCCGCGGCGGCGGTGTGTCGCGTCGCGTCGAGGGTGACGAGCGTGCCGAACTGCGCGACGTCATGGACCAGCTCGAAGTCCCCGGCGGCATGAGCCTGATCGCGCGCACCGCCGCCATCGGCCGCAACGCCGAGGAACTGCAGTGGGATCTGAACTACCTGCTGCAACTGTGGCGCGCCATCGACGGCGCCGCCCAGGCCCAGGAAGGCGCCTTCCTGATCTACCAGGAAGGCAGTCTGGTGATCCGCGCGATCCGCGATTATTTCCAGCCCGACATCGGCGAGATCCTCATCGACACCGATGACGTCTACGAGCAGGCGCGCCAGTTCATGGCCCACGTGATGCCGCAGAACGTGAACCGCGTGAAGCGCTACCACGACGACGTGCCGCTGTTCTCGCGCTTCCAGATCGAGCACCAGATCGAATCGGCCTACTCGCGTCAGGTCAGCCTGCCGTCCGGCGGCG
>SSSX01000235.1 GCA_015657735.1 Zoogloeaceae bacterium | reverse complement strand
TGGAAGTAGGCCCGCTGATCGGCGAAGCCTTCCATCATGAAGGGGACGAGGCGCAGCTTGTTGGTTGCGGCCAGTTCGCGGAAGGTTTTTTCGAAGCGGGCGGTGTAGTCCGGCCCGTAGTTCGGCGGCATGCGCATGCCGACCAGCAGCACTTTGGCGCCGGCAGCGCGGCTGGCGTCGATCATCGCCTGCAGGTTGGCGCTCATCGCCGGCACCGGCAGGCCGCGCAGGCCGTCGTTGGCCCCCAGTTCTATGACGACCAGGGCTGGCCGGTGGGTTTGCAGCGCGGCCGGCAGGCGGCTGCGTCCGCCGGCGGTGGTTTCACCGCTGATGCTGGCATTGACGACCTTGTGCGGCAGCCTGGCGGCGGCGATGCGCTGTTCGAGCAGCGCCGGCCAGGCCTGCTGCGGCCGCAGGCCGTAACCGGCGGAGAGGCTGTCGCCCCACACCAGCACCGTTGCCGCGAAGGCCGGCGCGGCGGCGAGCAGCAGGCTCGCCAGCAGCGCGCGGAGCAGGGTGGCGCTGCGGATCATCGCCCGCTCAGGCCGGCAGCTTGTCGGCGCAATGGCCCTGGACGATCTGCAGCAGCTGCGGGAAGACCTTGGGCGTCGCGGCGAGGATGTTGCCGGTGGTGAGGTAGGTGGATTCGCCGGCCAGATCGCTGACCAGACCGCCCGCTTCGCTGATCAGCAGGCTGCCGGCGGCCATGTCCCACGGCGACAGGCCGAATTCCCAGAAGGCGTCGAGGCGGCCGGCGGCGACGTAGGCCAGATCCAGCGCGGCGGCGCCCGGCCGGCGCAGGCCGGCGCACTTCTGGGTGAGCTCCTTGAAGATCGCCAGATAGGTGTCGACGTTGGCGAACTGGCGGTAGGGAAAGCCGGTGCCGACGAGCGAATCCTGCAGCTTGATGCGCTTCGAGACGCGGATGCGGCGGTCGTTGAGGAAGGCGCCGCCGCCCTTCGAGGCGGTGAACATCTCGTTGCGGTTCGGATCGTACACCACCGCCTGTTCGACGACGCCGCGGCGCGCCAGTGCGATGGAGATCGCGTACTGGGGAAAGCCGTGGAGGAAATTGGTGGTCCCGTCGAGCGGGTCGATGATCCACTGGTACTCGGTTTCAGCCTCCGGGCCGGTCTCGCCGGACTCTTCTGCTAAAATGGCGTGGCTCGGATAAGCCTCGCGCAGCACCTGGATGATGGCT
>SSSX01000234.1 GCA_015657735.1 Zoogloeaceae bacterium | reverse complement strand
GCCGAAGTGGTCAAGGCCTGCGCCAACCGCGGCCTGATTCCCTTCCTCGACATGGCCTACCAGGGCTTCGCCGACGGCATCGAGCCGGACGCCGTGGCGGTGAACCTGTTCGCCGCCTCCGGCCTATCGTTCTTCGTGTCGAGCTCCTTCTCCAAGAGCTTCTCGCTGTACGGCGAACGCGTCGGCGCGCTGTCGATCGTCACCCAGAACAAGGACGAATCGACCCGCGTGCTGTCGCAGCTCAAGCGCGTGATCCGCACCAACTACTCCAACCCGCCGATCCACGGCGGCGCGATCGTCGCGGCGGTGCTGTCCACCCCGGCGCTGCGCGCCGAGTGGGAAGCCGAGCTGGCCGGCATGCGTGACCGCATCCGCGCCATGCGCACCGGCCTCGTCGAGCAGCTGGCGGCCCGCAAGGTCGATCAGGACTTCTCGTTCGTGATCAAGCAGCGCGGCATGTTCTCGTACACCGGCCTTTCCGCCGCCCAGGTCGAGCGCATGAAGGACGAGTTCGGCATCTACGCCGTCAGCACCGGCCGCATCTGTCTGGCCGCGCTGAACAGCAAGAACCTCGACTACGTCGCCGACGCCATCGCCGCCGTCATCAAGGCTTGAGTCTCACCCGCCCCCGGCCTGCGCCGGGGGCCGCAAGAACCCGGCCGCATCGCGTCCTGCGTGCCCCGGGTTCGGCGCCTTCGGCGACGCGCCTGGACGCTATATTCAGGCGTACATAACGCGTCGCCACCCACTCTCGCCCCAAACAGCCAGACCGGCCAGTGCGTCGGCGTCGCCGCGCGTCAGCCCCGCGCCGGGCCGATCACGCCTTCGCCCGGCGAACTCGGGCTGCCCTGGTATTCGCGCCGCGGCATGCGCCCGGCCAGGAAGGCATGGCGGCCGGCGGCCACGCCCTGGCGCATCGCCAGCGCCATGCGCACCGGGTCGCCGGCAGCGGCGATGGCGGTGTTCATCAGCACCCCGTCGCAGCCGAGCTCCATCGCGATGGCCGCGTCCGACGCGGTGCCGACCCCCGCATCAACGATCACCGGCACCCGCGCTTCGTCGATGATGATGCGCAGGTTCCACGGATTGAGGATGCCCATGCCCGAGCCGATCAGGCTGGCCAGCGGCATCACCGCCACGCAGCCGATGGACTCGAGCAACCGGGCCTGGACCGGATCGTCCGAGCAATAGACCATCACCCTAAAGCCGTCGCGAACCAGTGTCTCGGCGGCGCGCAGGGTTTCGGGCATGTTGGGGAACAGGGTCTGCGGGCTGCCCAGCACCTCCAGCTTCACCAGATCGTGCCCGTCCAGCAGCTCCCGCGCGAGGCGCAGGGTGCGCACCGCGTCCTCGGCGCTGTAGCAGCCGGCGCTGTTGGGCAGCAGGGTGTGACGGGCCGGGTCGATCACGTCGAGCAGGCTCGGGGCGTCCGGGTCCTGGCCGATGTTGACGCGCCGGATGGCCACCGTGACGATCTGCGCGCCGCTGGCATCGAGCGCATCGCGGGTCTGCGCGAAGTCCCGGTACTTGCCGGTGCCGACCAGCAGGCGCGAACCGAATAGCTGCCCGCCGAGCACGAATGGCGTATCCAGCGGCCAGGCGGCGGCGCCGGCGGCGTGTTCCATGTTACCCATGACTAACCTCCTCCCACGGCCACGACGATTTCGACCCGGTCGTGGCCTGACAGACCGGTATCGGCGTACTGCCCTCTGGGGACGATGCACCCGTTCACTTCAACGGCGACCCGTTTGCCGGCAAAGCCGAGCGACGCCACCAGATCGGCCAGCTTCGCGCCGGCGGGCACGTCCAGGTCGCGGCCATTCACGCGGATCGGCGTGTTCATGCCACCTCCCGCGGGCCGGGCGCGAGTTCGTCGGCGCGGTACGACGAGCGCACCAGCGGGCCGGCCGCCACCTCGCGAAAGCCCATCTCGAGGGCGATGCGCCGCCAGGCCTCGAAGGCGTCCGGCGGCACATAGCGTGCGACCGGCAGATGGGCCGGCGACGGACGCAGATACTGGCCGAGCGTGACGATGTCGCAGCCATGCGCACGCAGATCGCGCAGCGTCGCCCGCACTTCGTCGTCGTCCTCGCCGAGGCCGAGCATCAGGCCCGACTTGGTCGGCACGTCGGGCATCAGACGCTTCATCCGCGCGATGAGCGCCAGCGAGCCGGCGTAGTCGGCGCCGGGCCGCACCGCGCGGTACAGGCGTTCGACGGTTTCGATGTTGTGATTGAAGACATCCGGCGGCGCGGCGGCCAGATGCTCGAGGGCGAGCGCCTCGCGGCCGCGGAAATCCGGCGTCAGCACCTCCACGCGGATGCCGGGCACCGCGCTGCGCACCGCGCCGATGCAGGCCGCAAAGTGGGCGCCGCCGCCGTCGCGCAGGTCGTCGCGGTCGACCGAGGTGATCACGACGTAGCGCAGGCGCATCTCGCGCACCGCGTCGGCAAGGCGGCGCGGCTCGTCGGCATCCAGCGGCGCCGGCCGGCCGTGCGCGACATCGCAGTAGGGGCAGCGGCGCGTGCAGATGCCGCCCATGATCATGAAGGTGGCGGTGCCGCGGGTGAAGCACTCGCCGATGTTGGGACAGTCGGCCTCTTCGCAGACGGTGTGCAGTTCGTGTCCGCGCAGGCGCTCGCGCAAGGCGCTGACCACCGCCGTGCCCGGATCGCGGGCGCGCAGCCAGGGCGGTTTGGGCGGCGAGGCGCGGGCGCTGTCGACCTTGACCGGAATGCGGGCCAGTTTGTCGGCACCGCGCAGGCCGGCAGGGGACGTGATGGCGTGGGTCATGGTGATCCAGTCTCCGCTGGGCGCGGGGCCGGAAAGCCCCGCGCGGATTGTATCGATCAGCCGACGAAACGGGCGATGGCCCGGTTGACCTCGTTGGCGGCTTCCATCTGGACCATGTGCCCGCGGCCGGGCAGCACCTCGACCCGGCAGCGGCCCGACAGCGCGTGGGCGTGGGCGACCGGGATGATGCGGTCGTCCTCGCCCCACACCAGCAGCACCGGCTTGCCGAACCCGGGCAGTGCGTCGGCCAGCACCACGGCCTGGCGGCCGCCGGCGAAGAGCTTGCCGGCGAGGGTCGTCAGCGCCGCGCCGACGCCTTCGAGACGCTTGTACTTGAGCAGGTCGTCCACCAGCTGGCGGGTCACCAGGCCGCTGTCGGCAAAGAGATCGGCCAGCACCGGCTTGAGCGCGTTGCGGCTGGCGGCCGCCACGAAACCGTCGATGTAGGCGCTGTTGATCTCGCCGCCGAGGCCCGCCGAGCACAGCAGCGACAGCGAACGCACGCGCTCCGGATGACGCCGGGCCACCATCAGCGCCACCGCGCCGCCCATCGAATGGCCGACCAGGTGGGCCGAGCCGACGCCGAGCGCCGCCATGAAGCCGGCGACGGTATCGGCGAAGCTCTCCAGCGTGCCCTCGCCGACGTCCTTCGACGACTCGCCGTGGCCGGGCAGATCGAGCGCATAGACCTCGCGGTCGGCGGCCAGCGCCTCGTGGTTGAACAGCCAGTTGTTGAGGTCGCCGCCGAAGCCGTGGATCAGCAGCATCGGCTCGCCGCCCTCGCCGCGCTTGAGGTAG
>SSSX01000233.1 GCA_015657735.1 Zoogloeaceae bacterium | reverse complement strand
CCTCCGCGCCAAGGCCGCACAGCACGCCGACAAGCTCGCCGCGCTGATGATCACCTACCCGTCCACCCACGGCGTGTTCGAGGAAGCCATCCGCGACATCTGCGCCACCGTGCACCAGTACGGCGGCCAGGTTTACATGGATGGCGCCAACATGAACGCCCAGGTCGGCCTCACCTCCCCCGCCACCATCGGCGCCGACGTGAGCCACATGAACCTCCACAAAACCTTCTGCATCCCCCACGGCGGCGGCGGACCGGGCATGGGCCCGATCGGCCTGAAAGCCCATCTGGCGCCGTTCATGGCCGATCACGTGGTCACCCCGACCGGCGCCGAAGATCGTCCGAACGCCGGCCAGGGCGCGGTCTCCGCCGCCCAGTTCGGTTCGGCCAGCATCCTGCCGATCTCCTGGATGTACATCACGATGATGGGCGGCCGCGGCCTCACGCGCGCCACCGAGGTCGCCATCCTCAACGCCAACTACGTCGCCAGCCAGCTCGCGGCGCACTACCCGGTGCTGTACACCGGCAGCCAGGGCCGCGTCGCCCACGAGTGCATCCTCGACATCCGCCCGCTCAAGGCCGCCACCGGCATCAGCGAGGTCGACATCGCCAAGCGCCTGATGGACTATGGCTTCCACGCCCCGACGATGTCCTTCCCGGTAGCCGGCACGATCATGGTCGAGCCCACCGAATCCGAGGACAAGGGCGAACTCGACCGCTTCATCGCCGCGATGGTCGCCATCCGCGACGAGATTCGCGCCATCGAGGAAGGCCGCCTGCCGGCCGACAACAACCCGCTGAAGAACGCGCCGCACACCCAGGCCGACTTCCTCGGCGAGTGGGATCGCCCCTACTCGCGCACCGAAGCCGCCTTCCCGCTGCCGTGGGTCGGCGACAACAAGTTCTGGCCGAGCGTAAACCGCATCGACGACGTCTACGGCGACCGCAACCTGTTCTGCGCCTGCGTGCCGATGGACGAACTGGCCGCATGATGTGAAAAGGCCCGGATCGATCGGATCCGGGCCTTTTTTACTGCGGCGCGCGCCTGGCGATCAGGGCGCCGCCAGCAGTGCCTTCACGAAGGACACGGGAATCGCATACGAAATCCCCGACGGCGTCGAGATCGCGCTCTCCTTCGAACCCTTCACGAACACCATGTTCAGCACGCCCAGCACCTCGCCGGTGCCGGCATCGTAAAGCGGGCTGCCGCTGTTTCCCGGGTAGGAAACGATGTCGAGCTGCAGCACCGAATAATTCCCGACCGCCAGCCGGCGCAGGATCTGATTGTCCAGTTGCTTGGCCGAGGCCAGCGGCTGGCCGACCGGCGTGATCGCCGAGATGATGCCCTTGTGGGTCACCGGCGTGATGCCGATGGTGGCGCCCAGCGGAAATCCGGTCAGCGCAATATCCTGCCCGTCACGCGCCAAGTTGGAGTCGCCGAGCCGGAGCGGCGGCATCGGCGGCCCGTCGAAACGCATGAGCGCCAGATCGTGATCCGGATCGGCGGCCTCCTTCGTCACCGGCCGCGCGAACACCCGCCCGACACCCGGTGCCGCGATGACCAGCTTCTCATCCTCGCTGGTGCTGCTCTCGAGCTGCGCGGCGACCACATGGGCGTTGGTCACCACCTGATTGCCGTTGCCGACGATGAAGCCCGTGCCAAGAAAACGGAAACGCGGGTTGCGCGTCGGCGACACCGTACCGACCGCCACCACCGAACGCTTGATCACCGCCACGGTATCGGGAAAATCCGCCCCCGCCGGCACAGCCGGCAGCAGCAGCGATGCCCCCAGCAACCCCGCCATCGACGAACGCCGCAAACCGGAACTCAGGCGACGGTGCGTCAAGGGCTGACCGCCTTCAGGGCCTGCAGGGCCGGCGACGGATTGACCAGCCGTGCATCGAAAGGATGTTCGGTGCGGGGGAAGAATTCGAGGATGCGCCGCACGTAGTTCTGCGTTTCCTTGTACGGCGGCACGCCCCGATAGCGGTCGACCGCCCCTTCACCCGCGTTGTAGCCGGCCACCGCGAGGGCCACGTTGCCGCGGTAATACGCCAGCAGCCAGCGCAGGTAGGCCAGACCGCCCTTGATGTTTTCGACCGGATCGAAGCTGTCCTTGACGTTGAAGCGGCTGGCCGTTTCTGGAATCAGCTGCATGACGCCCATGGCGTTCTTCGGCGAGGTGGCGGTGGGATCGAAATTGGACTCGGTGGTCGCAATGGCCAAGGCCAGTCGCGGTTCGATCGAGAAGCGCGGCGCCAGCAGGGTGATCAGTTCGACCACCTTCTTCTTCCGCTCGGGCACCGACGCGAGATACTTTTGGGAATCCCAGCTGTCACGAATCTTGAATGCCCACTCCACCGGGCGGAACTTCATGCATTCAGGCACCGCACCGGTGTAGTCGCCGACCATGCGGCGCGCCTTTTCGGCACCTTCGTGTCCCTTGACCAGGGCCATTTCGAAAAGCGTCGCGGCAAATCCGTCGTCGCGCGGCACGCCGCGTCCGTTGGCATACATCCAGCCGAGACTGTACATCGCCTCGGCATTGCCCGCGCGGACCGCCTCGCAGTACAGCTCGGCGGCCCTTTCCGGATCGCGCGGCACGCCTTCGCCGTGCTCGAAGGCCAGCGCCTGCTCGACGACAAGCCGGGCATCGGTGGAGACGCCGGCGCCGCCAGGCTCGGCAGCGATGACGGTGCGCGCACCTCCCGCCAGGCTGACGCCCAGCAGGACAACGGAGAAAAACCTTCTCATGCGCACCATCATACGCCCATCACACCTTACAGACGCCAGACCCTGGCCCCCGCCGCCTCGAGCGCGGCCGGGTCGTAGAAGCTCTTCACATCGGCGAACACGCCGTTCGGGACGAGCTTTTCGCACAGCTGGCCGACGCCCATCGTGGCGTACTGCTTGTG
>SSSX01000232.1 GCA_015657735.1 Zoogloeaceae bacterium | reverse complement strand
TCGCCTTCGGCGGTGAGCTGCTCGTAGGCGGCCTTGATCTCGGCTTCGAGTTCGGCCGGGAAGGGCGTGTCGACGATCCACTGGCGGATCTGCGCGCCGGTCCGGGCGAGGGCCACGACATCATCCACGTCCAGGGTGTCGAGGGCGGCGCTGATGCGCTCGGCCAGACCCAGATGCGACAGGAACTTGCGGTAGGCGTCGGCGGTGGTGGCGAAACCGCCGGGCACGCGCACGCTGGACGGCAGCTGGCTGATCATTTCGCCGAGAGAGGCGTTCTTGCCGCCAACCTGCTCAACGTCGGACATGCGCAGTTCTTGGAACGGAATGACGTTACGGGCCATAAGAATCTTCCTGGGAGAATTGAAAAACTGTATTGATGTTTTATCTGGCAGCTATTGTAAGTCGATTTGTTGCCCTGCCGCATGCAGGGTTTATCCTAATGCGTGCGCCCTGCCACGCCGCGCCGGCCGGCGACTTTGCGGCCGGCCGGAGGGCGGAATGCGCTAAGATGTTTCATTGCCCGGCGCAGTTCGGGCCAGTGAATTCGTCCTTTGCCTGTTGCCACTTCCATGAATCAGACCCGCCCCGTTTTCTTCGTCTCCGACGGCACCGGCATCACCGCCGAGACCCTCGGTCACAGCCTGCTCGCCCAGTTCCCCGACACGCGCTTCCGCAACCGCCGCCTGCCCTTCATCGACACCCCCGACAAGGCACGCGACTGCGCGTTGAAGATCCGTGACGCGGCCGTCGAGAGCGGTCAGCGCCCGATCGTCTTCAACACCCTGGTCGACCCCGAATCGGTTGCCGCGCTGCGCGAAGCCGACGCGCTGTTCCTCGACCTCTTCGAGAAGTTCATCGAGCCCCTCGAGAACGAACTCGGCCAGCGCTCGACCCACGCCGCCGGCCGCTTCCACGGCATTGCCGACAGTCAGGACTACAAGCGGCGCATCGAGGCGATCAACTTCACCCTCGCCCACGACGACGGCGTCTCCCACGCCGATCTGGCCGAGGCCGACGTGATCCTCGTTGGCGTCAGCCGTTCCGGCAAGACGCCGACCAGCCTCTACCTGGCGATGCAGTTCGGCATCAAGGCCGCCAACTACCCGCTGATCCCCGAAGACTTCGAGCGCAACCGCCTGCCGGTCGAACTGACACGCTACCGCGGCAAGCTGTTCGGCCTCACCATCGGCCCCGACCGCCTGTCGCAGATCCGCCAGGAGCGCCGCCCCAACAGCCGCTACGCCTCGATGGAAAACTGCCTCCACGAGATCGAATCCGCCCAGCGCATGATGAAGCGCGAAGGCATCAAGTGGCTCGACTCCACCGCCAAGTCGATCGAAGAAATCTCCACCATCATCCTGCAGGAAGTTCGCCTCGACCCCCCCTCGTACTGACGACGAACGGAATCAAGCACGCAGCACACAGTCCAATCAAAGAAACGAGGAGAGCCCCCGATGAAACGTAACCGACTCGGGCGCCGCGGCGGACTGCCGCGCGACGCCGAACAACTCCTGTGGCTCGCCAACGGCCTGGCCGATTCCGGCAGCCGCGCCGAAGACCACTTCTGGGACGAACGCCTCGCCGGCGCGGTCGATAACCTGCTGCGCGCCGAAGACGAGGACGCCCTCAACACCGCCCTCGACCACCTGTCGAGCGCCAGCACCCATGCCTACGACGAACTCGCCGACATGATCGAGTCGCGCGCCGAGGGCGCCCTCAAGTCCGACGAACGCCACGACGTGCTGCTGATCACCGCGCCGGTCATGGCCTGGTCGCGCTACCGCATCCCCGCCGCGCCGATCGCCGCCGCGGTGCTGGCCAACCTGCGGGTGCACCTCAAGGCCCACATCCTCGCCAAGGACGTCAAGCTGGCCCTCGCCGACTTCCTGTTCAGCCCCGACCAGCTGCCGCAGGGCTACTGCGCCACCGCCGACTTCGCGACGCATCTGGGCAAGGCCGCCGAGAGCGACAGCGATCTGCGCATCAAGACCGACGACCTGCCGGAAACCGCCCAGTTCCTGTCCGACAACCGCTACCTGCTCGGCGCGGTGGTGGTGCCCAAGGGCGCCCCGATCTTCCGCTGGCAGGAAGAAGACTGCAGTCGCGAACAGGCGCTCGAGCAATGGCGGGCCCAGGGCGGCGCCTGCATCGCCCCGCTGCTCACCGGCTGCGCCTTCGAAGTCGTGCTGCCCAACGCCTACTTCGCCGCCAGCCGCGAAGCCGACAAGGCCTCCCGCCCCTACTCCATCCAGGCCTCGGTGGCCTTCCTGTCCACCACCCTCGACGCGCCGGCCGCCGGCCTGCGCGCCGTCGTCGCCCCGTTCTTCGAACGTCAGGTCGAGGAATACCGCATCGGCTTCACGCGGCGCGGGCAGAACGACGTGGTGCATGGCGTGGTCTGGCCGCTGCTCGGAGCCGAGGACGAGAGCAGCGAAACCCTCGCCGAGATCGAAACCACGCTGCGCGCCTGCGGCATCGCCGACATCCAGATCCTCGACAACGAGTTTCCGATGGAATACTGCGACGACTGCGGCGCGCCGATGTACCCGTCGCCGGAAGGCGAATCGGTGCACGCCGAACTGCCCGAAGAGCAGGCCGAGCAGATGCCGAAACACCTCCACTGAAAAAACGGAGCGGGCCGCGCCGGCGGCCCACGGCGCGCCCCCGAGGAGAGAACGATGAGCCGCAAGATCGAAAAGACCGACGCCGAATGGCGCAGCCAGCTGTCGCCCGAGGAATACCACGTGACCCGCCAGAAGGGCACCGAGCGGGCCTTCACCGGCCGCTACTGGGATTGCCACGAGGCCGGACAGTATCGGTGCACCTGCTGCGGCGCCGACCTGTTCTCGTCCGAGCACAAGTTCGACTCGGGCTGCGGCTGGCCGAGCTTCCACACCGCCGCGGCCCCCGACAACGTCGAGGAGGCCGAGGACCGCAGCCACTTCATGGTGCGCACCGAGGTGCTGTGCCGGAACTGCGGCGCCCACCTGGGCCACGTCTTCGAGGACGGCCCCGCCCCGACCGGCCTGCGCTACTGCATCAACTCCGTGTCGGTAAAGCTCGAGCAGGATTGAACGTTTGCTGAAACTGCAACAATCCGGGTTCGATTGTTGCAGTTTCAGCTACGCATCGCCTCCAGCGTCTTCGACCGGAAATCCCGCCAGTACAGCACCAGCACGATCGCCGTGGTCGTCACGAAGAACAGCCACGGCTGGACGAACCACGACACCGCGGCGAGCCCGAAGTAGTAGGCGCGGATGCCCCGGTTGAACTCGTCGCCCGACAGCGAATTGATCTTCGCGAAGCGCTGGGCGAACGCCTCGGAGCCTTGGCCGGGCGGCGGCGCCGCGCCGATCAGGATCGACAGCATGTTGAACTGGCGCAGCGCCCAGGTGAACTTGAAGTAGGCCACCACGAAGACCATCAGCAGCAGCAGCAGCTTGACCTCCCACACGTCGCGCGACACGTGACGCGCGAACGGCAGGTCGGCGGCGGCATCGATCAGCTTGTCCATCGTGCCGAGCAGCGCCAGCAGGCCGGCGATCACGTAGATCGTGGTGTTGGCGTAGAACGACACGCTCTGCATCAGGTTGCCGACCAGCGCCGAGTCGGCAACGCGCACTTCGCGGTTCAGCATCTGCCGCCCCCACTCGAGCCGGAAGTGATGGCTCGCTCCGAGCAAGCCGCGCATGCTGCCGCGCGGCCCGTGCTCGACGACCCACCCGTAGCCCACCCAGCAGGTGAAGAACCACAGCAGCGCGCTCCAGTCGGCAACGCTGAGGGCGGCCAGCCAGCTCGCCGACATCAGCCCCCCTCCAGCAGGAAATCGCGCACCGGGGCGATCTGCGCATCGTCCATCAGGGTTGGCGCATGGCCCACGCCGGGCACCTCGACGAGCCGCGCCTGCGGCCCGCGGGCCGCCATCTGCGCCGCGGTTTCGTGGAGCAGCAGGTCGGATTCGGCGCCGCGGACGACCAGCGTCGGGCAGCCGATGGCCTCGTACACCGGCCACAGGCTGACGTCGGCCAGCACCGGCGACTTGCGGAAGGGATCGCCGATGCCCGGGTCGTAGCGCATCGCCCAGCCGCCGTCCACCTCCTTGACCGACGTTTCGGTGAGATGCCGCCACTGGGCGTCGCTGAGGTGGCCGAAGGGCGCGCTGATCTCGCGGATGTAGCGCTCCGCCGCCTCGTAGCCGGGAAACAGCGGCGCCCGGCCGACGTATTCGCCGATGCGCTGCAGCGAGGCCGCGGTGACCACCGGCCCGACATCGTTGAGCACCAGCCGGCGGATCGGGTTGTCGGGCATGCTGGCGATCAGCATGCCGATCAGCCCGCCCATCGAGGTGCCCACCCAATGCACGCTGTCCACATTGAGCCGGGCGATCAGCGTGATCATGTCGGCGACGTAGGTCGGCAACTGGTAGTCGTCCTTCACGGCCAGCCAGGCGCTGCGGCCGCGTCCGGCGACGTCGGGGCAGACCACCCGGTAATGCCGCGCCATGGCCCGCGCCAGATCGTCGAAATCGCGCCCGTTACGGGTCAGGCCGTGGACGCACACCAGCACCCGCGGGTTGTCCGGATCGCCCCATTCGGTGTAGGCGATGCGGTGCAGACCGTGGGCGCCGATACACTGCACGCTGCGCAGACGCGGCTCCGGCACCGGCGCCTCGACGGCCGCGGGGGCGCACTGCGGCGCGGCGGCGGCAGGCGGCCCGGCAAGCGGTGGTGCGGAGGCGGACGGCGGGGTCGGCTCGGCGGCAAACAGCCGGCGAAGGGCGGCAACGAGGCTCATGGTCGGACGACGGAACAGGGAGCGCGAAGCATAGCACCGGATCGTCAGCGGCCGGTTTCAGCGGCCGTGCCAGTAGCGCGGCGCGCGATCGCGGGCGGCCTCGGGCTGCGGCTCGGCCTGTCCCAGCGTGAAGCCGATCGCCCCGCCGGCATCGGTCCGCCACATGCCGGCCCCGCTCGCCGACCAGCGCGCCCACACGGCGTCGTTGGGATGGCGGAAACGGTTGAGGTAGCCGACCGGAAAAATCACCTGGCGCGGCCGGGTCGCGGCGATGAAGGCCGGCGTCGACGACGTGCGGCTGCCGTGGTGCGGCACGACCAGCACGTCGCTGGCGAGCGCCGCAGCATCGCGGGCAAGCAGCGCCGCCTCGGACGGCGCCTCGATGTCGGACGTCAGCAGCAGGCGGCGCCCGGCCGCCTCGACCCGCAGCACGCAGGCCACGTCGTTGGTCTTGCGCGACGTGGCCGCAGCCCCGTCCGCGGCCGGGTGGAGCAGCGTGAAGCGCACGCCGTCCCACTCCCAGCCCTGCCCCGCCGCGCAGGGCCGGTCGCGTCGGCCGGCAATCAGGCGGACCGGATGATTGTCGGGCAGCGAACTGCGCACCTCGTCCACCGCGATACCGGCCAGCACCGCCTCGGCGCCGCCCGCGTGATCGTTGTCCTGATGGGTCACCAGCAGGGTGTCGAGACGCCGGACGCCGCCCGCCTTCAGGTAGGGCAGCAGAATGCGCTCGCCGCTGTTGGCATCCGCCGAGAAGGCCGGGCCGGTGTCGTAGAGCAGGTCGTGGCCGGCGGTCTGCACATGCACCGCGAGGCCCTGCCCCACGTCGAGAACCGTCACCCGCGCCGCGCCGGCCGCCGGCCGCTCCGGCGTCCACATCAGCAGCGGCAGCAACGGCACCAGCCCGACCCAGCGCGCCGGCGTTCCGCGCGGCAGCAGCGCCCACAGGCAGCCGACGCCGGCCAGCACCGCGAGCCACGGCGGTGGCGCCGCCTGCTGCCACGCCGCCCAGCGCAGATCGGCCAGCCAGCCCACCGGCAGCATCGTCAACGCGAAGGCGGCGTGGGCCAGATCGGCCAGCATCTGCAGCGGCACGATCGCGAAGGCGATGGCCAGCGGCGTGACGACGAAACTGACCAGCGGAATGGCGATCGCGTTGGCCAGCGGCGACACCAGCGAGAACTGCTGGAACAGCACCAGCAGCGCCGGCACCAGCCCGACGGTGATCGCCCACTGGCCGCGCAGCGCCGCGCGCAGGCGCCCGTCCGGCGCCAGCCGCCCGCTGCCGGCGAGAAACAGCAGCGCCACCGCACCGAACGACAGCCAGAAGCCCGCCGCCAGCACCGCCCACGGATCGAGCACCAGCACCACGGCCAGCGCCAGCGCCAGCACCCGGGTCGGCGCCGCTTCCCGCCGCAGCACCAGCGCCAGCGCGACGCAGCCGAGCATGTACAGCGTGCGCTGGGCCGGCACGCCCCAGCCGGCCAGCAGGCAGTAGCCCAGCGCCGCCGCGAAGCCGGCCACGACCCCGGCCTGCTGCGCCGGCCAGCGCAGCGCCAGGCGCGGGCTGCGCCGCCAGACCGCGCCGACCGCCGCGGCGAACAGCGCGGCGATCATCGTCACATGCAGGCCGCTGATCGCCACCAGATGCGCGATGCCGCTGCGCGCGAAGAGCGGCCACAAGCCGGGCCGGATCGAACGCTGGTCGCCCACCGCCAGCGCCACCAGCACGCCGGCGTAGGGCGCATCGGGCAGCGCCGCGCGGAAGCGCGTCCGCACCCCTTCGCGCAGGCGCTCGACGGCGTTCATCAGGCCGGGCACGAAGGCCTCGAGGCGCCGGTTGCTCTCGGCCGGGCGCACGTAGCCGGTGGCGCGGATGCCCTGCTGGAGCAACCAGCCCTCGTA
>SSSX01000231.1 GCA_015657735.1 Zoogloeaceae bacterium | reverse complement strand
CTCGCAGGCGCTGCTCGCCGACCGCGCGACCTCGGCCCAGCAGGCCGACGAGGATGCGGCGCGGGCCCGCAACGCGGCGGCCAGCGTGGAAGTCGCGCGCGCCCAGATCACCGCCAGCCAGGCCGCCATCGGCGCCACCCGTGCCCAGGTGGCGCAGGCCGACGCCGGCATCGCCGCCGCCGAAGCGGTGGTCGCGCGCCTGCGCAGCGAGCAGGAAGACGGCGTGCTGCGCGCCCCCCGCAGCGGCCGCGTGCAGTACCGCGTGGTACAGCCCGGCGAGGTCGTCGGCGGCGGTGGCAAGGTGGTGAGCCTGGTGGACATCGGCGACGTCTACATGAGTTTCTTCCTGCCCGAGATGGCGGCCGGGCGGGTCGCGCTGGGCACCGAGGTGCGCATCGTGCTCGACGCGGCGCGGCAGTTCGTGATCCCGGCGCGGGTTTCGTACGTCGCCAGCGTCGCCCAGTTCACCCCCAAGACCGTCGAAACCCAGAGCGAGCGCCAGAAAATGGTCTTCCGCGTGAAGGCGCGCATCGATCCGGCGCTGCTCAGGCAATACCCCGAGCAGGTCAAGACCGGCCTGCCCGGCATGGCCCACGTGCGCCTCGCCGCCGACCGCGAATGGCCCGCCGGGCTGCAGGTCCGGCTGCCATGAACGCGCCGCCGGTGGTCCGCCTCGGCGGACTGAGCCACCGTTACGGCGCGACGCTGGCCGCCGACGGGGTCGATCTCGACATCCCGGCCGGCTGCATGGTCGGCTTCATCGGCCCTGACGGCGTCGGCAAATCGACCTGGCTGGGCCTCATCGCCGGCGCCCGGCAGATCCAGCACGGGCGGGTCGAGGTGCTCGGCGGCGACATGGCCGACCGCCACCACCGGAGCGCCGTCTGCCCGCGCATCGCCTACATGCCGCAGGGTCTCGGCAAGAACCTCTACCCCACGCTGTCGGTGTTCGAGAACATCGACTTCTTCGGCCGCCTGTTCGGCCAGCCGCGGAAGGAGCGCGAGCAGCGCATCGCCGGGCTGCTGGCTGCCACCGGCCTGGCCGGTTTCGCCGGGCGCCCGGCCAGCAAGCTCTCCGGCGGCATGAAGCAGAAGCTCGGCCTGTGCTGCGCGCTGATCCACGACCCCGACCTGCTGATCCTCGACGAGCCGACCACCGGCGTCGATCCGCTGTCGCGGCGCCAGTTCTGGGATCTCATCGGGCGCATCCGGGCCGGCCGCCCGGGCATGAGCGTGCTGGTCGCCACCGCCTACATGGAAGAAGCCGAGCAGTACGACTGGCTGGTGGCCGTCGACGGCGGGCGGGTGCTGGCCACCGGCACGCCGGCCGAGCTGCGCGCCCGCGGCGCCGCCGCCACGCTGGAGGAAGCCTTCCTGGCCCTGCTGCCGGCCGAGCGCCGGGCCGGCCACCGGACCCTCGCCATTCCGCCGCTGCGCGCCGGCGAAGTGGTGATCTCGGCACACGGCCTGCAGAAACGCTTCGGCGATTTCGTCGCCGTGGACGACGTGAACCTCGAAGTGCGGCGCGGCGAGATCTTCGGCTTTCTCGGCTCCAACGGCTGCGGCAAGTCGACCACCATGAAGATGCTCACCGGCCTCCTGCCGCCGAGCCACGGCGAGGCGCGGCTGCTCGGCGAGGTGCTCGACGCCGACAACATCGAGACGCGCCGGCGGGTCGGCTACATGTCGCAGAGCTTTTCCCTCTACGGCGAGCTCTCGGTGCGCCGCAACCTCGAACTGCACGCGCGCCTGTTCCGGCTGTCCGCCGCCGACGGCGCCGCCCGCATCGCCGAACTCGCCGCCCGCTTCGACCTCGGCCCGGTGCTCGACGCGCTGCCCGACGCGCTGCCGCTGGGCATCCGCCAGCGCCTGCAACTGGCGGTGGCGGTGCTGCACCGGCCCGACGTGCTGATCCTCGACGAACCGACCTCGGGCGTCGACCCGGTGGCCCGCGACGGTTTCTGGGAGCTGATCATCCAGCTCTCGCGCCAGGACGGCGTGACGATCTTCATCACCACCCATTTCATGAACGAGGCCCAGCGCTGCGACCGCATCTCGCTGATGCACGCCGGGCGCATCCTGGCCAGCGCCGCGCCGGCCGAGCTGATCGCCCGGCGCGGCGCCGCCAGTCTCGAAGAGGCCTTCATCGGCTACCTCGCCGAGGCCGGCGGCACCGCACCGCCGCCGCACGACGCGGCCCCGGCGCCGGACAGCCCGCCGGCCGGCCGGCGCCCGCCGCGCTTCAGCCTGGCCCGGCTGCTCAGCTTCAGCGCCCGCGAGGCCACCGAGCTGCGCCGCGACCCCTTCCGCCTGACCCTCGCCCTGCTCGGCAGCCTGATCCTGATGCTGGTGATGGGCTACGGCATCACCACCGACGTCGAAAACCTCGGCTACGCGGTGCTCGACCTCGACCGCAGCATCGCCAGCGAAGCCTACACACTGCGCATCGCCGGCTCGCGCTACTTCTCGGAACAGGCGCCGCTGCACAGCCACGCCGACATCGACCGCCGCATGCGCGCCGGCGAACTGGCGATGGCACTGGAGATTCCCCCCGGCTTCGGCCGCGACCTGGCCCGCGGCGCGCGGCCGGAGATCGGCGTGTGGCTCGACGGCGCGATGCCGATGCGGGCCGAAGTGGCGCGCGCCTACGTCGCCGGCCTGCACGCCCAGACGCTCGCCGACGGCCTCGCCGAAGCCACCGGCACGCGCCCCGCGGCGCTCGCCGACATCGCCGTGCGCTACCGCTACAACCCGGACATGCGCAGCCTGGTGGCGATGGTGCCGGCGGTGATTCCGATGCTGCTGGTGTTCATCCCGGCCATGCTCACCGCGCTGGGCGTGGTGCGCGAGAAAGAGCTCGGCTCAATCCTCAACGTCTACACCACGCCGGTGACCCGGCTGGAATTCCTGCTCGGCAAGCAGCTGCCGTACATCGGCCTGTCGCTGTTCAACTTCGTGCTGATGTTCGCGCTGGCCGTGACTCTCTTCCAGGTGCCGTTCAAGGGCAGTCTCGCCGCGCTGTGCGTCGGCGCGCTGATCTACGTCACCGCCACCACCGGCCTCGGCCTGCTGATGTCGACGGTGACCGACAGTCAGGTCGCGGCGATGGCCGGCACCTCGATCGGCACCCTGCTGCCGGCGATCCAGTTCTCGGGCATGCTCGACCCGGTGTCGTCGCTCGAAGGCGCCGGCGCCATCGTCGGCGCGGTGTACCCGACCACCCATTTCCTGACCATCAGCCGCGGCACCTTCGCCAAGGCCCTCGGCTTCGCCGACCTCGGCGCGGCCTTCCTGCCGCTGCTGATCGCGATCCCGGTGCTGACCCTGGCGGCCGCCCTGCTGCTCCGGAAACAGGCCCGCTGAGGACGGACGATGATGCCCACCCGCCGCCTCCACAACACCTGGCACCTCGGCCTCAAGGAGTTCCACAGCCTCGCCGGCGACCCGACGATGCTGTTCCTGATCCTCTTCATGTTCACCGTGGCGATCTATTCCGACGCCCGCGCCAAGCCCGAAAGCCTGCACCGGGCGGCCGTCGCGGTGGTGGACGAAGACCGCTCCCGGCTCTCGTCGCAGATCGTCGACGCCCTCCAGCCACCGCAGTTCATCACGCCCCGGCAGGTGACGCTGGCCGAGATGGACCAGGGCATGGACGCCGGGCAATACACCTTCGTCCTCGACATCCCACCCAACTTCCAGCGCGACGTGCTGGCCGGCCGCCACCCGGCGATTCAGCTCAACGTCGACGCCACCCGCCAGAGCCAGGCGCAAACCGGCACCGGCTACATTCAGGCCATCGTTGGCGACGAGATCCGCGCCTTCGCCCAGCGCCACCGGGCCGCCGCCGCCCAGCCGGTCGAGCTGGTGCCGCGTGCGCTGTTCAACCCCAATCTGGACGCCACCTGGTTCGCCGCCGTCACCGCGATCATCAACAACATCACCCAGCTCGGCATCCT
>SSSX01000230.1 GCA_015657735.1 Zoogloeaceae bacterium | reverse complement strand
TCCTCGCCCTGCGACTCGATCGCCGCGGCGAGGCCGAAATCCTTGAGGATGCCGGGGCGCAATTCGCGGGTCACGCGGCCGACCGTGGCGATCGCGTCGTCCACCATGCGCCCGACGTTGCGCGCCCGCTCGCGGGCCTGGGCCGGGTGGGTGTCGAGCTTGGACTCGAGCAGCGACATCTCGAACTTCATCGCCACCAGCGTGCCGCCAAGCACGTCGTGGACGTCCCGCGCGATGCGTTCGCGCTCGTCTTCCTTGATCCGCTGCAGGTGGTTGGAGAGGGCGGCGAGCTGGCTGCGCGATTCCCGCAGGTCGGCTTCGACGTGCTTGCTGTGGGTGATGTTCCACATCACGCCTTCCCACACCACCGCGCCGGCTTCCGACAGGCGCGGCGAACTGCGCAGGTTGATCCACTTCTGTTCGCCGGTCGACAGCTGGATGCGCCCTTCCCAGTTGAGGGTGGACAGGTGCTCGGCGGACAGGCAGGCGGCTTCCATGAAGCCGGGCAGATCCTCCTTCAGCAGCCACGTCATCCAGCCCGCCGAACTGCCGATCAGCTCGTCGGCCGAGGTGCCGAACAGCATCGTCGCCGCCTCGCTCAGATACTGGAAGCCGAGCATGCCTTCGGGCGTGTAGCCCATCTGGAAGACCACCCCGGGGATGTTGTCGGTGAGCGCCCGCAGGCGCGCCTCGCTGTGGCGCAGCGTCTGCTCGGCGAGGCGCTTCTCGCGGCGGTTGCAGACTTCCCGGAGCTCACGCTCGACGGCCGGGATCAGGCGGTCGAGCTTGTTCTTGCTGAGGTAGTCGTGGGCGCCGGCGCGCATCGCGGCGATCGCCTCGTCCTCCTGCATGACGCCGGAGACGATGATGAAGGGCAGGTCGAGGCACATCTCCTGGATCGTCCGCAGCGCCGCCTGGGCGCTGAAGCCGGGCAGGTTGTGGTCGCACAGGATGACGTCCCAGCTCTCGCGCCGCAGCGCCTCGCGCATGCCTTCCTCGGAAGCGACCTG
>SSSX01000229.1 GCA_015657735.1 Zoogloeaceae bacterium | reverse complement strand
GGCGAGCTGCGCGTCAAGCGCACCCGCGCCGCCTGCTTCGCGGCCTGCAAGGGCGGCCCGATCCTCTGCGTGCAGCCCGACGGCACCTGGTACTACGGCGTCACCGACGCGGTGATGGAGCGCATCGTCGCCGAGCATCTGGTCGGCGGCCGTCCGGTGGCCGACCACGTCTTCCACCAGGCCGACGCCGCCCCCGCCGGAGACTGACCCGTGCCCGCGCGTGTTTCCCTTGCGCTGCTGACCGCGGCGCTGCCGGCGCTCGCCCATGCGGCCGGCGTGCCGACGCTGCAGGAAGTCACCGTCGCCGCCGGCAGCCAGGATCTGCTGGGCGTCGCCGACTCGGCCACCGAAGGCACCGTCACCGCCCGGCAACTGGCCAACCGGCCGCTGCAGCGCCCCGCCGAAGTCATGGAAACCATCCCCGGCATGGTGGTCACCCAGCACTCCGGCGACGGCAAGGCCAACCAGTATTTCCTGCGCGGCTTCAACCTCGACCACGGCAGCGACTTCTCCACCCACGTGATGGGCATGCCGGTCAACATGGTCAGCCATGCGCACGGGCAGGGCTATATGGATCTCAATTTCCTGATCCCGGAACTCGTCGCCGGCATGCAGTACCGCAAGGGCGTCCATTCCGCCGAGGACGGCGATTTCGCCACCGCCGGCGCGGCGCGCATCGACTACCTGCGGCAGCTCGCCCGCCCCTTCGCCGACCTCGGCGTCGGCCAGAACGGCTACCGCCGCGCGCTCCTCGCCGGCAGCCGCGAGCTGGGCGGGTTGCAACTGCTCGGCGCCCTCGAGCTGGCCGGCAACGACGGCCCGTGGGTGCAGCCCGAGAACCTGCACAAGCACAACGCCGTGCTGCGCCTCTCCGACGGCACCACGCAGCACGGCTTCGCCCTCACCGCGATGGCCTACGACGCGCGCTGGACCGCCACCGAGCACGTTCCGCAGCGCGCCATCGACAGCGGCGAGATCGGCCGCTACGGCGCGCTGTCGCCCAACGACGGCGGGCGCACCCACCGCTACAGCCTGTCGGGCGAATGGGCGCGGCGCGATGCCGGCGGCGCCAGCCGGGCCGGCCTGTACGTGATCGACTATGGCCTCAGGCTGTTCTCGGCACCGTCGGGTTTCATCGGCGGGGCGCACGGCGATCAGCACGAACAGGCCGACGCGCGCCGCGTGTGGGGTGGCGAGGCCAGCCGCAGCTGGTTCGGCGGCCCCGCCGTCAAGCACACGATCTTGACCGCCGGCATCGTGCTGCGGCAGGACCGCATCCGTTCGGTCGGCCTCTACGCCACCGAGGATCGCCTGCGCACCCGCACCGTGCGCCAGGACCGGATCACCGAAAGCGCCGCCGGGCTGTTCGTCCACGCCCGCACCGACTGGCTGCCGTGGCTGCGCAGCACCGTCGGCCTGCGCCGCGACGAGGTGGACGCCCGCGTCACCGCCACCGGCGGCGCCTTCAACCTGGGCAACGGCGGCCAGGCCCGCGCCGGCCAGACCAGCCCCAGGCTCGGCCTCGTGCTGGGGCCGTTCGGGCTGCTCGGCGAAAGCGAGTTCTACGCCAACTGGGGGCATGGCTTTCACAGCAACGACGCGCGCGGCGCGACGAGCAGCGTCAACCCGGTGGATGGCAGCCCGATCGACCGCCTGCCGCTGCTGGCCCGCGCCCGCGGCACCGAGCTCGGCATGCGCGCCACGCCGCTGCCGGGCTGGCGCAGCAGCCTGTCGCTGTGGCGGATGGATCTGGCTTCCGAACTGGTCTTCATCGGCGACGAGGGCGTGACCGAGCCCAAGGGTGCGTCGCGCCGCCACGGGCTGGAGTGGTCCAACTCCCTCAGCGCCGCCGACGGCCTGCTCGTCGACGGCGACCTGGCCCTCACCCACGCCCGCTTCACCGCGCCCAATCCGGGCAGCGGCGGCACCCGGGTGCCCAACGCCATCCCGCTGACGGCGTCGCTCGGCGCCACCGTCGATGCCGGCGGACGCGGCTTCGGCGGGGTTCGGCTGCGCTACCTGGGCGCCTATCCGCTGGACGACAGCGGCCGCGAAAAATCCTCGCCCTTCCTGATGGTCAACCTCAAACTAGGCTACCGCATCGACCCGCGGGTCCGCGTCACCCTCGACGTGCTCAACCTCTTCGACCGCAAGGCCAACGATATCGAGTACTGGGGCGGCGCCTGCACCCGCAGCGAAACCCTGGCCGGCAGCTGCGGCGGCGGCATCGACGGCCGGCTGGTCCACCCGCTCGAACCGCGCACGCTGCGCCTCGGCCTGCGCGCCGAATTGTGAGGTCCGGTCGCGGGTCGCAGCGGCCGGCGGGCGCCGGCAGAAAGTGGGGTCGGTAAACGGCCGCCGGCCCCGGTGCGTCACCGGGGCCGGATCGGATGCCGACGGGCGGGATCAGCGCTCGTCGAAACTCACCAGCAGACGTCCGCTGGTCGGACGGGCCTGGCAGCTGAGCACGAAGCCCTGCGCCATCTCGGCCGCTTCCAGCGTGAAGTTCTTGTCCATCTCGGCGCTGCCTTCGACGATCTTGGCACGGCAGGTGCAGCACACGCCGGCCTTGCACGAGAACGGCAGGTCGAGGCCGGCGTTGAGGGCCACGTCGAGCACGTGCTCGTGGGGCGCCATCGTCATCTCGTGCTCCTTGCCGTCGAGGACGACGGTCAGCGCCACGGTTTTGGCGGCCTCGACTTCGGGGTGCTGCGTGCCGACCGGCACCTTGCCCTTGGGCAGCGGGGTGTTGGCAGTGAAGCGCTCGGTGTAGATGCGGTCCTCGCGCACGCCGGCCTCGCGCAGCGCCTGCTCGGTGGCCTCGATCATCGCCTCGGGGCCGCAGATGAAGACCTCGTCCATGCTGGCCGCCGGCAGCAGCGCGGCGATGATGGCCTTGACCTTGTCGCCGTCGATGCGGCCCTGCAGCAGATCGACCTCCTGGGCCTGGCGGGACAGCACGTGGATCAGGGTCAGGCGGTCGCGGTAGCGGTCCTTGAGATCCTGCAGTTCCTCGTTGAACATCACCGACGACATGCGACGGTTGCCGTACACCAGCGTGAACTTGGATTCGGGCTGTTCTTCGAGGGTCGTGGCGGCGATCGACAGGATCGGGGTGATGCCCGAGCCGGCGGCAAAACCGACGCGGTGGATCGCCCGCTTCTTCTTGACGATGAAGCGGCCGTCCGGCGGCATCACCAGAATGGTGTCGCCGGCCTTGACGGAACTGGCGGCCCAGTTCGAGAAGATGCCGCCATCGACCGGACGGATGCCGACTTCGAGCTCGCCGGTGGTGGCGAGGCGGCTGCGCGGGCAGCTGATGGAGTAGCTGCGGCGCACGTCCTGACCGTCGATGGTGGCGCGCAGGGTGAGGAACTGACCGGGCTCGAAGGCGAAGCTGTCCTTCGCCTCGTCGGGAATGGCGAAGGTGATCGCCACCGCGCCCGCCGCCTCGGGGGTGACCCGCTTGACGGAAAGTTCGTGAAAACGGAGTGCTGACATGATGTTCTAAGCTCCCAAAGACCCTACCGGATCGGGCCGATGAAAAAATCGCGGCGGGCAAGCCCGGGGCAGCGGCGCGGTGCCGGCGCGGGACGCACGGTGGATTCGTTCATGGACGTCAGTAAGGCTTGAAATAATCGAATGGCTCCTGGCAGTCCAGGCACTTGTAGAGCGCCTTGCAGGCGGTGGAACCGAACTGGGACGACACGACGGTGTGGGTCGAGCCGCACTTGGGACAGGCCACCGCGGCGGTCGCCGGACGCTTCATGAAGCGCACGATGCCGACTTCCGGCGCGGGCCTGACATGCGGCGGCGCGATACCGTAGGCGCGGAGCTTTTCCTTGGCGGCGTCGCTCATCCAGTCGGTGGTCCAGGCCGGCGACAGCTGCGTGACGACACGCGCCTCGATGCCGAGTGCGGCCAGGGTGGCCTTCACGTCGTCCTCGATCTGCCCCATCGCGGGGCAGCCCGAGTAGGTCGGCGTGATGACCACCTCGAGGCCGTCGGGCGTCGTGCGCACGTCGCGCAGGATGCCCAGCTCGCGCAGGGTGACCACCGGAATCTCCGGGTCGGTCAGCGCGTCGAGGGCGGCGAGGATGCGCTCGCGCACGGAGGCCTGGGCGTCGCTCATGCGCTCACCAGCAACCATTCGGGTGGGCGCGGGCAAGGCTCTGCATCTCGCCGAGCAGGAAGCTCAGGTGCTCGGAATGCAGGCCCAGTTTGCCCTGGGTGACGTAGCCGCGGCAGGCCGGCCGGGTCAGCGTGGCTTCGGCGAAGGCGTCGTTCACCAGCGCGTCCCAGCCGGCGCGAAGGGTGCGCACGTCGACACCGACGCCGGCCTCGGCGGCGGCCGTCTCGGCCGGGCTGCTGGCCCAGAACTCCTCGGTGTAGGGCATCAGGTGATCGACCGCGGCCTGGGCCCGGGCGTGGGATTCGTCGGTGCCGTCGCCGAAGCGCACCAGCCAGTCGCGGCTGTGGTGCAGGTGGTAGGTGGCTTCCTTCACCGACTTGGCGGCAATCGCCGCCAGCTCGCTGTCGGACGAACGGGTGAGCGCATCCCACAGGTGCACCATCAGCGCCGAGTAGAGGAAGTTGCGGACGATGGTGGTGGCGTAATCGCGGTCCGACGCCGCGTAGCCGACCAGCGGGCCGTGGTGCGGCAGTTCGAGCAGCGTGTAGTTGCGGAAGTCGGCCGCGTCGCGGAAGTAGGCCAGCTTGTCCTCGGTGGCGTCGCCGCCCATCAGCGTGGCGGCACGCTGGTAGAGCAGCCGGGCCTGACCGATGAGGTCGAGGCTGACGTTGGCCAGCGCCAGGTCTTCCTCGAGGATCGGACCGTGACCGCACCACTCGGCATCGCGCTGGCCAAGGACGACGGCGTTGTCGGCCAGATGCAGCAGGTAGTCGATGGCGGTGCTCATCACATGTGCCCCACTTCGTCGGGAATTTCGTAGAAGGTCGGGTGGCGGTAGATCTTGTCGGCAGCCGGGTCGAACAGTTCGCCCTTCTCGTCGGGGTTGCTGGCGGTGATCGCGGTGGACGGCACGACCCAGATGCTCACGCCTTCCTGGCGGCGGGTGTAAACATCACGCGCCATGTGCAGCGCCTGGCTCGCGTCGGCGGCGTGCAGGCTGCCGCAATGCTTGTGTTCGAGACCCTGCTTGCTGCGGACGAAAACTTCCCACAGGGGCCATTCCTTGAGTGCCGGGGTGTTCATGCTGCCTCCTTGATCGCGCGTTCTTTCTGTTTGCGGGCGTAGGCCTGGGCCGCGTCGCGGACCCACTGGCCGTCGTTGTGGGCCTTGACCCGGGTGGACAGGCGTTCCTTGTTGCACGGGCCGTTGCCGTCGACGGTGTCCCAGAACTCCTGCCAGTCGATCTGGCCGTAATCGTGGTGCTGGCGCGCCTCGTTCCACTTGAGGTCGGGGTCCGGCAGGGTCACGCCGAGAACCTTGGCCTGCGGCACGGTGGCGTCGACGAACTTCTGGCGCAGGTCGTCGTTGCTGATGCGCTTGATGCCCCAGCGCATGCCCTGGGCACTGTTGGGACTGTCGGCATCCGGCGGCCCGAACATGGCGAGACACTTCCACCACCAGCGGTTCACCGCGTCCTGGACCATCGCCTTCTGCTCGTCGGTGCCCTTCATCATCACCAGCAGCGCTTCATAGCCCTGGCGCTGGTGGAAGGATTCTTCCTTGCACACGCGCACCATCGCGCGGGCGTAGGGGCCGTAGGAGCAGCGGCACAGCGGAATCTGGTTCATGATCGCGGCGCCATCCACCAGCCAGCCGATCACGCCGACGTCGGCCCAGGTGAGGGTCGGGTAGTTGAAGATCGAGCTGTACTTGGCGCGGCCGCTGTGCAGGCCGTCGAGCATCTGGTCGCGGCTGGTGCCGAGGGTTTCGGCGGCCGAGTAGAGGTAGAGGCCGTGGCCGCCCTCGTCCTGCACCTTGGCGATCAGGATCGCCTTGCGCTTGAGGCTGGGGGCGCGGGAAATCCAGTTGCCCTCGGGCAGCATGCCGACGATCTCGCTGTGGGCGTGCTGGCTGATCTGGCGCACCAGCGTTTTACGGTAGGCTTCGGGCATCCAGTCCTGGGGCTCGATGCGGCCGTCGGCGTCGATGCGGGCATCGAAGCGGGCCATCAGTTCGGGGTCTTCGAGCGACGGGGTCACCGCCGCCGTCTTCTGCCCCTTGTCCGGCACGTTGAAGGATTGTGTATACATATTGCTTTCTCCTGTGGGTTGGACCGTCTTCGCGACGGTCAGAGAAGCCAGGCCGGCGTACGCTTTTCGAGGAAGGCGGCGATGCCGTCCTTCGCTTCGTCGGTGGCGCGCCGGCGGGCGATGCGCTGGGCGGTTTCCTCGCTCACCGCATCGTCGATCGGGCGGCCAGCGACCGCCGCGATCAGATCCTTGGCAGCTTTCTGGGCCTGCGGTGCGCAGCCGATCAGCGTGTCGGCCAGCGCCGTCACGGCGGCATCGAGGCCGTCGAGCGGCACCACCTCGCCCACCAGCCCGATGGCCAGCGCCCGGTCGGCGGAAATGCGCTCGGCGCTCTGGAAGTAGCGCAGCGCATGACGCGGCCCGACCGCACGCAGGACGTAGGGGCTGATCACCGCCGGGATGATGCCGAACTTGACCTCGGAGGTCGAAAAGCTCGCGTCGGCGGACGCCACCGCCATGTCGCAGGCCGCCGCCAGCCCGGTGCCGCCGCCGAGCGCGGCGCCCTGCACGCGGGCGATGGTCGGCTTGGACATGTCGGACAGCGCACGCAGCATGCCGGCGAAACGGCGCGCATCGGCGAGGTTCTCGGCTTCGGTGTAGGCCGAAGCGCGGCGCATCCAGTTGAGGTCGGCGCCGGCCGAAAAGTGCCGCCCGCGACCGCCCAGCACGACGACGCGCACGCCGGCATCGGCGTCCAGTTCGGCGCAGGCTGCGCCGAGGTCGCCGATGAGCTGCTCGTCGAAGGCGTTGAAGACTTCCGGACGGTTCATCCAGATCGTCGCGACGCGGCCGCTGCGCTCGATTTCCAGGGTTGGGTAGGTTGCCATTCTGGTGGTCTGCCAATCGGTTGAGAGCGAAGGCTCAGGGGTGGAGGGGCGGGCTGCGCCCCTTCACCCTCGGCCTTACTTGACGATCGTCCAGTCGCCGCCCTTCACTTCCAGCATGCGGAAGGCGGTGAGGTCGAGGCCCATGTGGTCGGTCGGCGACATGTTGAAGGTGCCGCTGGTGCCGACGAAGCCCTTGGTGGCTTCGATGGCGTCGCGGACCTTGGCCTTGTCGGTGCCGCCGGCACGCTTGATCGCATCGACGGCGATCATCAGGCCGTCGTAGGCATAGCCGCCGAAGGTGGACACATCCTGCTTGTAGCGCTCCTTGTAGGCCTTGTCGTAGGCGGTCACGACCGGCTTCTGGGTGTCGCCGGCGGGCAGCTTCTCGGGGATCAGCTGGGCCGGGGACGGCAGGCGGACGCCTTCGGCCGCCGGGCCGGCGAGCTTCAGGAACTCGTCGGAAGCGACCCCGTGCGACTGGTAGAGCGGCAGCGTGATGCCGAGCTGCTTGTAGTTCTTGGTGACGATCGCCGGGCCCTGACCCAGACCGAACACGAAGACGGCCTGCACGCCGGCGGCGTTCTTGATCTTGGTGAGCTGCGGGCTCATGTCGGTGTCTTTCGGGCCGTAGGTTTCGTTGGCCACCAGCGACACGCCGTACTTGGCGGCCACGCCTTCGGTTTCCTTCTTGCCGGACTGGCCGAAGCCGGAGGTTTCGGACAGCAGCGCGACCTT
Source organism: Zoogloeaceae bacterium (assembly GCA_015657735.1). Classification (GTDB taxonomy): domain Bacteria; phylum Pseudomonadota; class Gammaproteobacteria; order Burkholderiales; family Rhodocyclaceae; genus Zoogloea. The sequence goes on along the minus strand of SSSX01000229.1, from coordinate 816 downwards.
CGAGATGCCGCGCTTCTTCATGTCCTCGAAGACTTTTTCGGCGGCCATGCGGTCGGTGTGCGGGGTCTTGAAGACGAACTTCTTGACCGGCTCGACGATCACCACCGCGCCGGCGAGGGAGATGAAGGGCACGCCGGCCTTTTCGACCAGCGGCGCGGTGGACATGGTGGAGCCGGTGGTGGTGCCGCCGACGATCAGGTCGACCTTGTCGTCTTCGATCAGGCGCTTGGCAAAGCCGTTGGCCTTGTTGGCGTCGCTGCCGTCGTCGTAATGGACGAGCTGCAGCTGACGGCCGAGCACGCCACCCTTCTTGTTGATGTCTTCGACGTAGAGCTGCAGCGTCTTCAGCTCCGGGTCGCCGAGGAAAGCGGCGGGGCCGGTGACCGACAGGATGGAGCCGATCTTGATCGGCTCGGCGGCGATGGCGGCAAAGCTGCCCGCGGCCAGCACGGCGCCGGCGAGGAAGGTCTTCAGCGTGACTTTCATAGGGTGTCTCCTCCTTGTTGTGCTTGTTGAATCAATCAGACGCGTTCGATGATCATCGCGATGCCCTGCCCCACGCCGATGCACATCGTGCACAGCGCGTAGCGGCCGCCGCGGCGGTGCAGTTCGTACATCGCGGTGGTGACCAGGCGGGCGCCGCTCATGCCGAGGGGGTGGCCCATGGCGATGGCGCCGCCGTTGGGATTGACCCGCGCTTCGTCGTCGGCCAGGCCCAGGTCGCGCAGCACCGCAAGGCCCTGGGCGGCGAAGGCTTCGTTGAGCTCGATGACGTCCATCTGGTCGAGGCTGAGGCCGGTCTTGGCGAGCACCTTC
>SSSX01000228.1 GCA_015657735.1 Zoogloeaceae bacterium | reverse complement strand
GTAAACCTGCCAGTAGTGGTCGTTGTGGCAGTAGGGGCGAACGACCAGCTTGCTGCCGGCGGCGTTGAATTCAAGAATTTCCACGTCCGGCGCCGGCTCGGCGAGCACGTTGGGAATCTGCGTGAGGCGGGCCCGGATCAGTTCCATCGCCTGCTGCGGATCGACGCCGTGGGCGAGCTGGGCGGTGAGGTCGACGCGGCGTGACGGGTTGACGCTGTAATTGACGATGTTGTCGGAGAACAGCTTGTTGTTGCCGATGGTGGTGCGCACGTTGTCGGGCTGATCGATGGTGGTCGCGAACAGGCCGATCTCCTTGACCGTGCCGGTCACGCCGGCGCCGCTGATGAAGTCGCCGACCTTGAACGGGCGCAGGATGATCAGGAAGGCGCCGGCCGCGAAGTTGGCGAGCAGGCCGCTCCAGGCGGCGCCGATGGCCACGCCGGCAGCGGCGAGCAGGGCCGCGAAGCTGGTCGTCTCGATGCCGAATACCGACAGGATCACGATGACCAGCACGATGCGCATGATCACGCGCATCGTTGCCTCGACATAGCGGACGAGGGTCGGCTCGACCTTCTGGCGGGTCATGCCGCGGTTCGAGAGGTTGCCGATGACGTTGATGACCCAGCCGCCGATGATCCACAGCGCGACGGCCCCGGCGAGTTTCCAGCCGAGCGGGATGAGGTAGGTGGTGATCAGCTTGCTGATGTCGAATGCCGGTTCCGTGGCCATGGCGGGCTCCGTCGTGAAGGGACGGAACGAGTCTAGCCACACTTCGCTGCTGCCAGTGTCATGAAGCGTGAATTTGTGTGTCGTCGCCGTTGGACGATGACATGGCCGCCGCGGCCAGCAGCGCCTGCAGCCGCTCGGGAGGAAGAATCGCAAACCGGGCGGCGATGACCGGCCGGCGGCCGAGCTTGAGGACCAGCTTGTCGCGGGTGAGCAAGGCGCGGGCACCGCTGTCGCGGGCCACTTCGAGAAATTTCTGGTCGTCGCGGTCGAGGCAGGCCGGCAGCTGGCAGGCGGGCGGATCGACGGCTTCGACGAGGGTGCAGCGGGCCCGGTAGGCGGCGGCGATGGCGGCCTGGCGTTCCGCCGTCTGCGCGAACTGGGGGTAGGCCAGCACGCGGGACAGTTCGCCGAGGCAGTCGTCGCGGCTCACCGGCCGCAGCGCGCCGCACTCGACGGCCCGCCGCAGACCGGCGAGCGCCGGATCTTCGAACATCCACAGCGACAGCACGACGTTGGTATCGAGGACGACCGGCAGGCCGTGGGGCAGGGGGGCTTCGAGGGTATGGGTGGCCACGGCGGATCGGGGCGGGAGCGGAGGCGGGGAAGGCGGGGGCGGAAAGACAAAGGGGGCCGAAGCCCCCTTTGCGCGGTGTGGCTGCCGGACGGCGGTCAGGCGGCCTTCTTGGCGTCGAGACGGGCCTTGACGAAGGAGCCCGGTGCGTCCTCGAGCACCTTGAGGGTGCCCTTGAGGGGGTCGCGGGCCGGCACCTTGCTGTCGTCTTGGGCCATCAGCCAGGCCTGCCAGTCGGTCCACCAGGAGCCGGGGTTCTGCTCGGCGCCGGTGAAGAAATCGTCCGCGGTGGCGGGCAGCTTGGCGGCGGTGTTGGTCCAGTAGCCGTACTTGTTGGCTGCCGGCGGGTTGACGATGCCGGCGATGTGGCCCGAGCCGCCGAGCACGAAGCGCACGTTGCCGCCGAAGTTGCGGGCGCCGGAGTAGGTGCTCTTCCACGGGGCGATGTGGTCTTCGATCGCCGAGATGAAGTAGGTCGGCACCTTGATCTTGCCGAGGTCGATGGGCACGCCGGCGATCTCGAGGCCACCCGGTTCCTTCAGCAGGTTCTTCAGGTACATGTTGCGCAGGTAGAAGCTGTGCATCTTCGCCGGCATGCGGGTGGAGTCGGAGTTCCAGTACAGCAGGTCGAAGGGGAACGGATCCTTG
>SSSX01000227.1 GCA_015657735.1 Zoogloeaceae bacterium | reverse complement strand
CCGGCGATGCGGGTCGAACGCGTGCTTCAGACGACGCCACAGCCAACGGGAACAGCGCCTAAGAAAAGGGGGGAAACCCCCTTTTTGCGTTTTGCGGGCGACCTGTCGCCGCCGCCGGCGCGGTCTGCCACGACGACCGTTCCATAGCTGTGAACTATGCATTCGTCAGTACGGGCCCGCCTGCGCTATCTTCGGAAGCTTGGCCCGGACCGGGCGCCCCGTTTTCCGTATCAGAGGTTGTCATGCACCGAAACCGCATCCTTCCCGTCCTTCTCGTCGGCGCCGGCCTCGCCCTGCCGCTCGGCGCCGTCCGTGCCGATGCGATCGTCGGGACGACGCCGGCCGGTGTCGCCGCCGGTCAGGCCCGACCCGATCTGGAGGCCCTCAACAAGGGGCAGCTGGCGCTGCGCCTGCGACAGGTCGACCAGGCCGAAAAGGCGTTCGGCGAGGCCTATCGCCTCAATCCCCGTTCCGTCGAAGCGATGCTCGGCCTCGCCGCTGTGGCCCAGGCCCAGGGCCAGTCGAAGCTGGCGCGGGACTGGATGACCAGCGCGGTGGCGATGGCGCCCGGGCAGGTCGGCGTGCTGCAGGCGCAGGCCCGCCTGCTGGTCGAGATGGGCCTGCCGGCCGAGGCCGAGGCGAGCTACCGCGCCGCCATCGCCAACAATCCGGCGATGGTCCAGCTCAAGCTCGATCTCGCCGGACTCTACCTGGAAAAGCTGCAGAAACCGGCCCAGGCCGCCGCCGTGCTGCGCGAGCTGCTCAAGCAGCATCCCGAGATGGCCTCGGCCCACCTCGGGCTCGGGCTCGCCCTGTCGGCCGAAGGCAAGATCGAGGAAGCCGCGCGGGCCCTCGACGAAGCGGTGCGGCGCGACCCGACCAATCCCTTCGCGTTGCACGCGCAGGGCCTCGTCGCGCTCAAGATGGGTCAGGCCGAGCGGGCGCTGGCAGCCTTCGACAAGGCGCTGGCGCTGCGCAAGGATTTCGCCGGCGCGACGATCGGGCGCGGCGACGCGCTGCTGACGCTGGGCAAGGGCGAGCAGGCGGTGGACGCCTATGCCCGCGCCGCCACACTGGCGCCGACCAGCGCCTACCCCCACGCGCTGCGCGGCCAGGCCTACGAGCGCATGAAGCGGCTGCCGGAGGCCGAGGCCGCCTATCGCGACGCGCTCAAGCTCGAGCCGGACGACCTGCGCGTGGTCAACAACCTGGCCTTCGTGCTGGCCAGCCAGAAGGTCAAGCTCGACGAGGCGCTGGCGCTGGCCCAGCGCACCGTGAGCCGCGAGCCGAACCGGGCGAGTTTCCACGACACGCTGGGCGTCGTGCACCTGGCGCGCAACGAAGTGCCGGCGGCGCGCAAGGCCTTCGAGCGCGGAATGGCGCTGGAGCCCGGCAACGTGGCGCTGCGCCAGCATCATGCCCAGCTCGGCGCCGGGCCGGCGGCGGCGCCGGTGGCCACCGCAGCGGCCGCTACCGTGGCGCCCGCGGCGGCGAAGGCGCCTGCGCCAGCGCCTGTGGCCGCGCCGGCCGCCGCCGATCCGGCGACCCTCGTCGCGGCCCGTCTGGAGGCCTGGCGGCTGGCCTGGGAGGCGAAGGATGCCGGGCGCTATCTGGCTTTCTACGGCAGCGCTTTCGTTCCCGCCGACAAGAAGGCGCGCAGCGAATGGGAGGCCGACCGTCGCGTCAAGCTCGACAAGAAGGGCGACATCCGCGTGCAGCTCGGCACGCCCAGCTACAAGGTGAACGGCGAGGTGGTGTCGGTGACCTTCGAGCAGCGCTACCAGTCCGGCAGCTACAGCGACGCCGGGCGCAAGCAGCTCGAATGGGTCCGCGACGGCGGCGAGTGGAAGATCCGCCGCGAAGTGAAGCTGTAGCCCGCACCGCCCGCCGGCGGCAACCGCCCGTCAGCCGCCCGTCAGCCGATCTGCCAGCGGTTGCCGCCGGATTTCTTGGCGGCGTACATGGCCCGGTCGGCCGCGCCGAGCAACTGGTTGAGGTCGTAGCCGCCGTCGGGATAGACGGCAATGCCGATGCTCGCGCCGAGCCGGCAGTCGGGGCAGACGTCGTCGGGGATACCGGCGATGGCGGCCACCAGGCGGCTGCAGAAGTGGTCGATGTTGTCGGCGCCGTGCAGGTTGGGACACAGGATCGCGAACTCGTCGCCGCCGAGCCGGGCCACCACGTCGGTGGCGCGGGCGGTCGATTCCAGGCGGCCGGCCAGCGCGATCAGGATGCGGTCGCCGGTGGCGTGGCCGTGGGTGTCGTTGATCGGCTTGAAGCCGTCGAGGTCGAGCATCAGCACCGCGCCGGGGCGCCGGTCCACCTGGGCGCGGGCCAGCACCCCGAGGCCGGCCTCGGTGAAGGCCTTGCGGTTGGCCAGGCCGGTCAGCGGGTCGTGGCGGGCCATCTCGCGCCAGCGCTGACCGTCGTTCTGGACCGCGTGGAACTGGCGCAGCATGCCGATCACAATGGCCAGGAAGTTGCCGAGGGCGAGGACGAAGGCGCCGGTCTGGATGGCCCGCAGCTCGCGGGCGCGGCGCACCGAATCGCGTTCGAGGGTACTGGTCAGGCTGTTCATCAAGGCCAGGATTTCCCGGTTGTGGCGCACCATGTAGTCGGCGGCGGCGCGGTTGCGGCTGGCGTCGGGGGCGTTGTCGGGAGGCGGGTTGAGCAGCGGTCGCAGCGGGGCGATGAGGGTCCGGGCCTCGGCGACGACGCGCGCCGCATCGCCGGTCACGGCGCTCAGGACGACCGGGCGGTCGTCGCCGCCGCGGGTTTCGCCGCCGTCGGCGAAGGCGTCGAGGGTGCGCTCGAACAGCCCGAAGGCGCTCGTCAGTTCCTGGTTGGCGGCGGCGACGTCGTTCGCGCCGGCGGCGCCGGTGGCCAGCAGCAGCGCCTTGGTGGTCTGCTGCGAGAGCATCCGCTGGCGGCCGGAGAGGTTGATCGCGACCGCGTCGTGCGCCATCTGGTTGGCGAGCCACAGGTTGATGACGAGCACGGTCAGGTCCAGCGCCACGAACAGGACGATGGCGACGACGAGGCGGCGCGTGGAGCCAATCAAGGCGCTGACCGGGATGGGCATGGGCGTGGGGCGTTCGGTACGGGACAGGCCGCGGTGGAACGGTAACGGGATTGGTCTGGTTGCTGTGGATTATCGGCGGGCAGCGCGTCGTTTTGAGCGGCCCGGCCAAAAAACATGCGGCCCGCGGGCCGCATGTCGGGGTGCCGGAGAGCGCCGCTCAGTCGCGGAAGCGCGCTTCGAGGGCGGCGATGGCCGGCAGGGTCTTGCCTTCGAGGAACTCGAGGAAGGCGCCGCCGCCGGTGGAGATGTAGCCCACGTCGTCGGCGATGTTGAACTTGGCGATGGCCGCCAGGGTGTCGCCGCCGCCGGCGATCGAGAAGGCTTCGGAGTGGGCGATGGCCGAGGCCATCATCTTGGTGCCGCCGGCGAACTGGGGTAGTTCGAACACGCCGACCGGGCCGTTCCAGACGATGGTGCCGGCGTGGGCGATGATCTCGGTGAGTTTGGCCGAGGATTTCGGGCCGATGTCGAGGATGCGGTCGTGGGCGCCGACGTCGTCCACCGACACCTTGTTGGCGCGCGCCATCGCCGAGACTTCGTCGGCGACGACGACATCCACCGGCAGCGGGACTTCGGCGCCGCGGGCCTTCATCATGTCCATGATGGCCTGGGCTTCCTTGACCAGTTCGGGTTCGGCGAGGGATTCGCCGATGCGCTTGCCGGAGGCGAGCAGGAAGGTGTTGGCGATGCCGCCGCCGACGATCAGCTGGTCCACCTTGTCGGCGAGCGACTTGAGGATG
>SSSX01000029.1 GCA_015657735.1 Zoogloeaceae bacterium | reverse complement strand
GGGCGTGCTTCGCGGGGGTGCTGGATGCCGACCCGCCACGGCTGGTCGCCCTTGCTGCCGAGGGCCAGCACGTTGCCGCCGATGTTGATCAGCGCGTTGCGGACGCCGCCGGCCTTGAGCAGGGCGGCGGCGCGATCGAGCGCGTAGCCCTTGCCGTAGCCGCCGAGGTCGAGCTGGACGGCCGGATTGCGGCTCGTCACCCGGTTGCCTTCGATGGTGAGATCGGCCATCTGCGGGTGGGCGCGGACGAGGGCGGCGAGCCGGGCCGGATCGGGCCGGGTCGGGGCGAAGCTGTCGGTGTGGAAGCCCCACAGCGCGATCAGGCCGCCGAGGGCCGGGTTGAAGAGTTCGTCGCCGGTGGCGGCGATGGCCTGCGCGTCGCTCAGCATCGCGGCGAGTTCCGGCGACACCGGGATGCGGGTCTGCCCGGCGGCGATGGCTTCGTTGAGGGCGGTGAGTTCGGACGGCGCCCAGGCGTGGTAGGCCCGGTGCAGACGGTCGAACTCGCGCAGCACGGCGGCGACCGCGGCGCGGGATTGGTCCTCCGGCGCATCCCAGGTGACGATCTCGACGCGGGTGCCGAAGACGTAGGCTTCCTGCTGGTGGAGGCGTTCGCGGCTGCAGCCGGCGAGCAGGCCGGCGAGGCACGCCGCGGCCAGCCAGGCGGCGGCGCGAACGCTCAGGCGCACGCCTGTTCGAGGGCGTCGATGACCGCGCCGGGTACGTCGAAACCGGATTGGGCGGTGATCTCGACCATGCAGGTGGGGCTGGTAACGTTGATCTCGGTGAGGCGGTCGCCGATCACGTCGAGGCCGACGATCAGCAGGCCGCGCGACCACAGGATCGGCGCCAGGTGGTCGGCGATGGCGCGTTCGCCGTCGGTCAGCGGCATCGCCACGCCGCGTCCGCCGGCGGCCAGGTTGCCGCGGGTTTCGCCGGCCATCGGGATGCGCGCCAGCGCATACGGGATGACCTGGCCGCCGATGATCAGCACGCGCTTGTCGCCGCCGGAGATGGCGGGCAGGTAGGCCTGGGCCATGATGGTGCGGCGCTCGTCGCGGGTCAGCGTTTCGATGATCACGTTGCGGTTGGGGTCGTCGGCGCGGACGCGGAAGATCTGGCTGCCGCCCATGCCGTCGAGCGGCTTGAGGATGGTGTCGCGGTGGGTGTCGATGAAGGCGTTGATGTCGACCGCGGCGCGGGCCACGCGGGTCGGCGGCGTGAACTGCGGGAATTCGGTGATCGCCAGTTTCTCGGAGTGGTCGCGGATCGAGCGCGGGTGGTTGAAGACGCGGGGGCCGGCCTGGGCGGCCCGTTCGAGCAGCCAGGTGGCGGTGACGTATTCGAAGTCGAAGGGCGGGTCCTGGCGCATCAGCACGGCGTCGAAGGCGGTGAGCGGCAGCACCGCCTCGGGGCCGCGCGGGGCGTACCAGGCGTGGTCGAAGTCCGACACGCCGATCGGCAGGCAGCGCGCCGACACGCTGCCGGCTTCCCACGTCAGGGCCTCGCGCTGGATGGCGAAGATCTCGTGGCCGCGGCGGGAGGCTGCGCGCATCATCGCGATGCTCGAATCCTTGTAGGCCTTGAGCGCTTCGAGGGGGTCGAGGATGAAGGCGAGTTTCATCGGCGGCTCCGGCTTCAGGCGGCTTCTTCGAGCAGCGCCGGCTCGGTTTCCTCGATTTCGACGGCGGCGGCGAGCAGGGCCAGGCGGGCCACCACGCCGTAGGCGTAGAAGCGGTTGGGCGGCGCGTCGGGGCTCTGGTTGCGGTCGGGCAGGCTGCACGGCGCCTCGAAGGCCAGCGGCTCGAAATGCATGCCGGGGGCGTTGAGGTTTTCGTCGCGGCCACGCTGCGTGTGGACCCGGTAGAAACCGCCGACGACGTAGTGGTCCATCATGTAGACGACCGGCTCGGCGACGGCGCCGTTGAGGGTTTCGAAGGTGTGCACGCCTTCCTGGATGATCACGTCGTGGACTTCCAGCCCTTCCTTGACGACGCTCATCTTGTTGCGCTGCTTGCGGTTGAGGCCGATCAGTTCGGCGGCGTCCTTGACCGTCATGACGCCCATGCCGTAGGTGCCGGCGTCGGCCTTGACGACCACGAAGGGCTCGTCGCTGACGCCGTATTCCTTGTACTTGATGCGGATGTCGTCGAGCATCGCGGCGACCTTGTCGGCCAGTTCCTGTTCGCCGGTGCGCGAGTGGAAGTCGAGGCCCGAGCAGGTGTCGAAGGCGGGGTTGATGCGCCACGGGTCGATGCCGATCGCGCTGCAGAAGTCGCGCGTCACGCGGTCGTAGGCGGCGGCGTGGTTGGACTTGCGGCGGGTGTGCCAGCCGGCGTGCACCGGCGGGATCACCCACTGGTCGTGGAGATCCTTCATCAGCGCCGGGATGCCGGCGGAGAGGTCGTTGTTGAGGAGCACCGCGCAGGGGTCGAAACCCTTCAGGCCGAGGCGGCGGCCGTGGCGCTCGAGCGGTTCGAGGGTCAGGCTGGAGCCGTTGGCGAGTTCGACCACGGTGGGTTCGGTGATCTCGGGCAGCAGGCTGCCGAGGCGCACTTCGAGTCCGGTGAGACGCAGGATGGAGACCAGCTTGGCCACGTTCTGCAAGTAGAACTGGTTGCGGGTGTGGTTCTCGGGCACCAGCAGGATCGAGCGGGCGCCGACGCAGATGCGTTCGATGGCGGCCTGGGCGGCCTGCACGCAGAGCGGCATGAACGCGTCGTTGAGGTTGTTGAAGCCGCCGGGGAACAGGTTGAGATCCACCGGAGCGAGCTTGAAGCCCGAGTTGCGCAGGTCGGTCGAGCCGTAGAACGGCGGCAGGCGCTCCTGCCACTGGGTACGCATCCAGCGTTCGATGCCGCAGGCGTTGTCGAGGAAGTGCTTTTCCAGCTCCAGCAGGGGGCCGGTGAGCGCGGTGGTGAGATGGGGAACCATGGAAACCTCGCGGACTGTTCTCGGGTGGGTGGCGCGTCGGGCGCGCGACGGCGGTGAATGCGTCGTGGACCCCGCTACCCGGTGTTTTGTTCGCCCGATGTTACACCATCCGTATCGCACGCCCCGTTACGGTGCATATGCCGGCCGGGGCTCAGGCGGCGTCGGGCAGGAAGCGGCGGAAGCTGTCGGGCAGCGGTGCGTTCTCGAGGCTGCGCTGGGCGAAAAGGTGGCGTCCGTCGCAGACGAAGCCGAGGTCGGCCCAGTCGACGGCGTTGAGGGCGTCGCGGAAGTCCGCGAGGTCGACGTCGCGGCGGTGCGGGAAGACGCCCATCACCGCGCCGTCGAAATGGGGGCAGGGGTGCACGAAGAACGGGTGGGCGCGGCGCGTCTTGGTGTTCACGTAGACCCGCGGGGCGTCGGTCTGCGGGTAGCTGCGGCCCCATTGCCACCAGTTGCTTTCGTCGAAGGGGCGGATGCGCCGGGCGATCAGGGCGTCGTGGTGGGGCAGCAGGGCCGCCGGCGGCGGTTCGCCGGGTTCGCACCAGATCATCCGGCGGGTGTCGCCGCTGCGGGCGGTGGACGAGGTGACGAAGTCGCGGTTGCCGTCGGTGTCGCTGGCATAGACCGCGTCGAGACCCGACACCGCGCCGACCCGGACGCAGGCCACGTCGGCGAGGCTCAGGCTGTACTCGCCGTGGGAGAACAGCAGGTGGCCGGCGCATTCCGAAAAATGGCGGTATTGCCAGTGCGGCTGGTCGAGGCTGGCGGCGAGATCGTCGCCCTGGCCGATGCGCGCCCAGGCGGTGTGGTGGCTCGGATTGTCGAGCTCGTAGCGCCAGATCAGGCAGTTCGGCAGGGCGTCGGCGAACACCCGGGCGTCGCCGAGTTCGATGGCGTGGGTGATCGTGCCGCGCTCGAACAGCCAGCGGTTGAGGGCGCGGGCGCTGGTGGATTTGAGGAAATCCCGCGGCGTGATGAAGATCAGTTCGCCGCCCGGCGCCAGGTGGCGCACGCACTTTTCGATGAAGAACAGGTAAAGGTTGCTGCGGCCGTCGAAACCGTCCTGGCGCAGCAGCGCGCGAGTCGGGGCGGCGATGTCCTGGTAGCGCACGTAGGGCGGGTTGCCGATCACGGTGTCGAATTTTTCGCTCTCGGGATAGGCGAAGAAATCGATGTTGAGGGCGCCGGGCGGACAGTGCTGCGGGTCCACCTCGATGCCGACG
>SSSX01000226.1 GCA_015657735.1 Zoogloeaceae bacterium | reverse complement strand
GATTTCGAAGACTTCGTCCATGCGCGGGACGTGGGTGGAATGGATCGTCATGCCGCCGACGCTGAGTTCGACGCAGGTGCCGACGACGGGGGCGGCGCCCGCCAGTTTGATCCCCACCTTGCAGCCGAGAGGGATGCGGCGGTCCCGGCGGCGTTCGGTCATGCGGTCCATGTGAGCCCTTGCTGTGCCTGCGTTGCGCCTCTTTGCGATGGGCGCACCTTACGGAAGTCTGCGGCGGCGGGCAAGGTTCAGAGACGCTTTCAGGCAGGCCGATGGCGGATCGATAGTTGCAATCAATGCAACAATCGATCCGCCATTTGCACTATTTTTTGTCCGGATCGTGCGCGGCCAGCGGCGGCACCGCACGGATCAGCCGCACTTCGCCGAAGGCGACCCGCTGTGCGAAGGGGCGGTTGCTTTCGATGCCCTGCTCCCACGAGACGATCTCGTAGCCCTCGAAACCCGGCTGGCGGCCGAGCTGCGCGGCGCGCCGCGCAAACACCTGGCGCGCCTCGCCGCCGCCGCCGCTGTGCACGGCCTTGTGGCGCAGCGCGATGAGGTAGCGGTCGTCGGCCTGGCGGGCTTCCTCGATGGTCCAGTTGGGCGCCAGCGGGTCCATCACCACGTACAGCGCGGCCGCCGCGGAGAGCATCGGCAGCTTGATGTAGCCGGCGTCGGCGGCCAGGAAGAAACCGGCCGGCAGCAGCACCGACTCCTTCGACGGCGCGCTGCCGCAGCCGCTGACGAGGGCCGCCAGGCTGAGGGCGGCGACGGACGGGAGGCGTGTCATCGCGTCAGTTCATGTAGTTGAACAGCGACAGGTTGCTGATCTTCATGAAGCTCTGCTGGGCCGCCTGCAGGTAGGTCTGCTGCTGGGTCAGATCGCTGACGGCCTTGGCGTAGTCGGCGTCCTGCAGGCGCGACAGCGTTTCGTCGAACTGCAGGTCGAGGCTGCCGTTGATGTTCTGTTGCGTTTCGACTTCGACCATCCGCGAGCCGACGCCCGAGCGGACGCGGGAGACGCTGTCCTGGGTGGCGTCCATGCCGGCGATGGCCTGGGTGCCGCCGAACTTGACCACCGCGCGGTTGCCCGAATTGAGCGCATTGACGAAGTTGCCGAGCACGTCGAAGGTGCTGGCGACGGTGGACACGCTGAACGTGTCGCCGGTGGCCGGCGTGCCGGCGAGGTCGAGACTGACGCCGCCGAAGCTGAGGGTCGTGGTGCCGCCGCTCACCGAGCTGGTCACCGTCACCACCGCGCCGGTGGTCGAGTCGACGGCCGAGTAGGCGGGGCCGGCCGCCACGTTGATCGCGTAGGCGTGGCCGTTGTAGCCCGTCAGCGTCATGCCGGAAACCTGCGCCGAGCCGGTGTTGCCGGCGCCGCCGAGGGCAAAGGCGGAACCGACCGGAGCGTGGATGGTGTTGAAGATCTCGTCGCCGGAGCTGGTCACCGGCAGGTTGCGCGAGCCGGAAATCTGCAGCGTCCGCGCGCCCTGGTCGCCCTGGTAGCCGACACCACCGGCGAGCCCGCCGGTGAACGGCTGGGTGTTGCTGCGATAGCCGCCGAAGACGAATTCGCCGGTGGAATCCTGGCTGTTGGCGATGCCGAGCAGCGCGTCGAACTGCTGGGTCAGATCGGTCGCGATGCTGGCCTGTTCGCTGGCGGTGTAGATGCCGTTGCCGGACTCGACGGCGCGGGTGCGCACGTAGGTGACGATGTCGTTGGCGGCGCCGAGCTTGCTGTCCACCAGCTTGAGGGCGTCGTTGGCGTAGCCCTGGTTGGCGGCGTAGAGGGTGTTGACGCTCTTCGACTGCGACACTTCGAGCGCCCGCGCCGAGGCGACCGGGTCGTCGGAGGGCCGCAGGATGCGCCGGCCGGTGGCGACCTGCTGCTGGGTGTCGAGCAGGCGGGCGTTCTGTTTCTGGATCTGCGAGACGCCGGTGTCGTAGATCATGCCGGTGGTGACGCGCATGACGGTCTTCCTTCAGGTTATTGGCCGAGGGCCAGCACTTGGTCGAAGAGCTTGGAGGCAATGCTCATCACCTTGCCGGCGGCCTGGTATGCCTGTTGATAACGGATCAGATTGGCCGCTTCTTCATCGAGATTGACGCCGGCCACCGATTGCTGGGCGGCGGTGGCCTGCTCGACGAGGCTCTGCTGGGCGTCGCGGTTCACTTCGATCTCGCGCGCCTTGTTGCCGATCGCGCTGACCAGCTGCGAATAGACCGACTGGAAGGTGGCCGAGGGCTGGCCGCCGGCCGCGATCAGGGTCTTGGTGGTCTGCAGGTTGCCGAACAGCACGGCGTTGCGGCTGTCGGACACGCCGCCGGTGTTGGCGCCGAG
>SSSX01000225.1 GCA_015657735.1 Zoogloeaceae bacterium | reverse complement strand
CGTCAATTCCACCGATCTGCTGGCCAACGACACATTGGGCGGCATCCCGGGCCGCGAGCTGACCATCACCGGCCTGACCCACCTCCGCCACGGCAGCGGTTTCGTCGACGCCAACGGCTTCGTGCATTTCACGCCGGACGCGAACTATGCGGGGGCGGCGGCCGGCTTCGATTACAGCGCCCGCGCCGCCAACGGCCAGACGGGCAGCGCGACGGTCGACGTCACCGTACAAAGCGTCAATGACGCGCCGACCCTCGATCACGTCGACCACAGCAGCCAGGCGGTTTATGGCTATACGCCGATCGACAACAACCTGATGTTCGGTTATGTCGGCGGCGGCAACCCGATCTACATCCCGTACGCCATCCAGCGTACGACGGACTGGAATGGCTACACCACCGAGACGATCATCGACAACCCCGACCCCGGTCACTGGGGCTACGAATACCACACGACACCGATTGCCGACGAGGACAGTGGCGCCGGGCGGGTGAGCGGCGCGGATGTGGACGACCCGGCATCCAGCCTGAGCTACGAGATCGTCAGTCAACCCCAGTACGGCGCGGTCAGCCTGAATGCGGACGGCAGCTTTCAATACACCAGCTGGAAGGAGCCGGGCACCCCCAGCGACCGGATCGTCTACAACGGACAGTACGCCAGCGTCCTGAGCAGCAAGCTGTACAACGCCGACAATCTGCCCAGTCAGGCGGTCGCCCCGGCCACCGACGTCTTCCAGGTCAGGATCACCGACCCGCATGGCGCCAGCAGCGTCCAGTCGATTTCGGTGCCGCACTTCGGCCCCTACCTGCCGCCAACCCCGCCGGGAGGCGGTGGTGGCGGCAAGAAGCCGATCGCGGTGGATCTCGACGGCAACGGCTTCGAGTTCGTGAATGTCGACGACTCCAACGTCTTCTTCGACATCAACGGCGACGGCTGGCGGCATCGCACTTCGTGGGTCGGCAAGAGCGACGGCCTGCTCGCCTACGACATCGACGGTGACGGCAAGATCGACAAACCCGGCGAGATCAGCTTCGCCCGCTACAACGAGGGCGCGCAGAGCGACCTCGAAGGGCTGCGCGCCTTCGACAGCAACGGCGACGGTCGCTTCGACGCCGCCGACGACAAATGGGCGAAGTTCGGCGTCTGGCAGGATGCGAACCAGAACGGCGTCACCGACGCCGGCGAGTTCCGCACGCTGACCCAAATGGGCATCACCGCCGTCAAACTCACTAGCGATGGCCATTTCCAGGTCATCAACGGCCAGACGGTGCACGGCATCGGCAGCATGACCAAAGCCGATGGAAGCCAGCTTGCGATTGCCGACGTGACCTTCGCCTACAGCAACCAAACCGTGCTGCGCCGAGCCGACGGCACCGCGCAGACGCTCAACGCACCGCCGTTCTCGCCGAGCGGCATGGAAATCGACGGCACCGACGGGAAGGATCTCGTCCTCGGCAAGAACGGCAACACCATCGTCAAGGGCCTGGGCGGCGACGACGTGATCTTCGAGGATGGCGGCAACGACATTGTCGACGGCGGCGACGGCGAAGACCTCATTTACTCGGGGGCCGACAACGATCTGGTGCTCGGCGCGAACGGCAACGACGCGATCTATGCCGGCCTGGGCAACGATGTCGTGCTCGGCGGCGACGGCCATGACGCCATTTTTGCCGAAGGCGGCAACGATGTCGTGTTTGGCGGCGCCTCCAACGATCTCATGTCGGGCGGCGGAGGCAATGACGTCCTGTCCGGCGACGGCGGGGACGATCAGGTCTACGGCGAATCCGGCAATGACGCGCTGTTCGGTCGCGATGGCAACGACGAACTGTCGGGCCTGGAAGGTAACGACCGTCTGGACGGGGGGGCCGGCGACGATCTGCTCGATGGCGGCACCGGCGCCGACGCGATGATCGGCGGCGCCGGTGACGATAGCTATGTTGTCGACGAGACCGCCGACAGCGTCAGCGAACTGAGTGGCGAAGGCCGCGATGCGGTCCGGACCACCCTCGACGGCTACACGCTGGGCGCCAACGTCGAGAATCTGACGCTGACCGGCGCGGCCGATCTCACCGGCCACGGCAACGAACTGGCCAACGCGATGACCGGCAACCGCGGCAACAACACGCTGTCGGGCGGAGCCGGCAACGACAGGCTCGACGGTGGGCTGGGAAGCGACACCCTGAGCGGCGGCGCGGGCGACGACACCTATGTGATCGACAACGCTGGCGACCGGGTCGTCGAGACCACCGGTGAGGGCACGGATACCGTCAGGGCAAGCGTCAGCCATACGCTCGCGGCCAACGTCGAGCGTCTGATCCTGACCGGCGCGGCCGACATCGAAGCGATCGGCAACAACGCCGCCAACAGCCTCACCGGCAATGCCGGCAACGATTGGCTCGACGGCGGCGCGGGCGCCGACGCGATGGCGGGCGGCGCCGGCAACGATACCTATGTGGTCGACAACCCGGGCGACACCGTCACCGAGTTGCGGGCCGGCGGCATCGACGCGGTGCGTGCGTCGCTCAGCTTCGTTCTGCCCGAGCAGGTCGAGAATCTCGTGCTGACCGGCAACGCCGCGATCGACGGCTGCGGCAACGCGCTCGACAACCGGCTCACCGGCAACGCGGCCGCCAACCTGCTCGACGGCGGAATCGGCGCCGACGCGATGGCCGGCGGCGCCGGCGACGATCGCTACATCGTCGACAACGCCGGCGACACGCTGACCGAGGACGCCAACGGCGGCACCGACACCGTGTTCGCCAGCGTCAGCTGCACGCTGTCGGCCAATCTCGAAAACCTGATCCTGACCGGCTCGGCCGACATCGAAGCGATCGGCAACAACACCGCCAACAGCCTCACCGGCAATGCCGGCAACAACCGGCTCGACGGCGGCGCGGGCGCCGACGCGATGGCGGGCGGCGCCGGCAACGATACCTATGTCGTCGACAACCCCGGCGACACCGTCATCGAATTGCGGGCCGGCGGCATCGACTCGGTACGCGCGTCGGTCAGCTTCGTTCTGCCCGAACAGGTCGAGAATCTCATGCTGAGCGGCAGCGCAGCGCTCGACGGCAGCGGCAATGTGCTCGACAACCGACTCACCGGCAACGCGGCCGCCAACCTGCTCGATGGCGGAGCCGGCGCCGACGCGATGGCCGGCGGTGCCGGCGACGACCGCTATATCGTCGACAACATAGCGGATATCGTGACCGAACTGGCGTTCGGGGGGATCGACACCGTCTGCGCCAGCATCCGCTACGTTCTGCCCGAGCATGTCGAGAACCTGGTCCTGACCGGCACCGGCAACATCGCCGCGGGCGGCAATGGCCTCGACAATCGGCTCAGCGGCAACGCCGGCGACAACGTTATTTCCGGCGAAGCGGGTAACGACATTCTGGACGGCGGAGCGGGGAACGATACCCTGATCGGAGGAGCCGGCAACGACACCTACCTGATCAATCGCGGCGACGGGCTGGAGCGGATCGTCGATGTTGCCGGCACGGATTCGGTGCAATTCGGCGCCGGGCTGTCGCTCGACACGGTCGCCCTGCGCGTCACCACCGCGGCCGACGGCAGCACGACTGCTCACCTGCGCATTTTGAATGCCGG
>SSSX01000224.1 GCA_015657735.1 Zoogloeaceae bacterium | reverse complement strand
GCTGGCGCTGCAGCCGTCGCTGCAATGGGCATCGGGCGGATTCCAGGGCGGCAGTTTCAGCGTCGAGCTGGGCGAACCGTGGTTCGTGCAGGTGGGCATCGGCCGCACCAACACCCGGCCCTACTTCAACCTGAACTTCGACCCGAACGACGCGCTCAGCTTCG
The DNA here is from genome assembly GCA_015657735.1 of Zoogloeaceae bacterium. Taxonomy (GTDB): domain Bacteria; phylum Pseudomonadota; class Gammaproteobacteria; order Burkholderiales; family Rhodocyclaceae; genus Zoogloea. The sequence continues at coordinate 1,685 of SSSX01000224.1, read as the reverse complement.
CCGCCGGCTACCGCGACGACAGCGGCCGCACCTATTACCTGATGACCATCCGCGACGACCGCCTCGGCACCCACCAGCAGCACACCCACGCCGTGGCACGCTGGCCGACGCAAAACGGCGAGCGGATCACCGTCGACCTGCTGCGCAAGACCGGCATCGGCGACAACGGCCCGGTCGAGGGCTGGGGCTTGGCCGCCAGCTATGACTTTCCCGACTGGTTCGTGCACCTCGCCCACGAGCCGTGGCAGAACTTCAGCAGCGTCACGGCGACGCGGCTCACCGTCGGCCTGCGCTTCTAAGCCATGCCGAGCGGCGCCGGGCGGTAGCCGCGCCGCGTCAGTTCGTCGCGCAGAAAGCGCGCGGTTCGCACCGCGTCGGGGCCGTCGCCATGCACGCAGATGCTGCCGATGGCGGTAGGCAGACGCCGCCCGCCGATTGACACCAGCGCCTGTCCGTCGAGCATCGCGCACACATGCGCCAGCGCCGCGTCGGCGCCGTGGATCAGCGCGTCCGGCCGGCTGCGCGGCACCAGCGTGCCGTCGTCCATGTAGGCGCGGTCGGCAAAAATTTCCTCGACCACCGGCACGCCCGCCGCATAGCCCGCCTTGCACAGTTCGGACAAAGCCGGCGCCAGCAGAATCAGCGTCGGGTCGTAGGCTTTCATCGCCGCCACCACGGTGCGCGCCAGGGCCGCATCGGCGCAGGCCATGTTCGACAGCGCGCCGTGCGGTTTGACGTGACGCATCGTCAGCCCTTCGGTATGCGCCATGCCATCCAGCGCCGCCAGCTGGTAGAGGACGATCGCCTCCAGCTCGGGCGCCGGAATCGTCATCGCCCGCCGCCCGAAGCCCTGCAGATCGGGGAAGGACACATGCGCCCCGACGCCGACCCCGGCCGCCTTCGCCAGCTGCAGCGTGCGCCGCATCACCAGCGGATCGCCGGCATGAAAGCCGCAGGCCACGTTGGCGCTGTCGATGATCGCCAGCAGCTCGGCGTCGCGGCCCATCTGCCAGGCGCCGAAACTTTCGCCGAGGTCCGCATTGAGGTTGATCGTGGGCATGGTCGATGACGGGTGACGAAGAATGGAAAAAGGCCCGCGCCCCGGCGGCGGACGAGGACTACGACTTCAATCCTTGCCCGATATTGGCGCCCGCGCCGAGGCGACGGCTCGCTATTTCAGCCGCACGACATAGAGAACAACCTCGGTGTCGCCAACGTTCTTTACCGTATATTGCGGACCCGGCCCCTGGATTTGCACCTCGCCCGTTTTCCAGACCACCTTCTCGGTCTTTCCGTCGGCATAGGTTCGCAACAAGGAACCACCGCTCATGGCCCTGACGACCCGGGTGCCGGACGTCGACGCGACATTGATTTCGCCGGGTTTCTGGCGAATCTCCAATGCCTGGAACTTGTCATCTTCGGCCAACGTCGTTCTGACGGCTTGACCGGCGTCGGCGATGGCGCCTGAACCGGCCATCGCCAAGGCCGAAAAGCCCAATGAAACCACGCAAGCACGCGCAAACAATTTCATGATCGCCCCCTCGGTTGATTGCAATGAAGTTTGGTTGCCATATCGAATTCCGGCTCCCGATCGAGTATAGCGTTCAGTCGGACTGGCCGCCGGGTGTGCGACTGAAGTCGCACCTACGGCAGCGCCGGAGAGATTGGCGGCGCAGTGACGCGCG
>SSSX01000028.1 GCA_015657735.1 Zoogloeaceae bacterium | reverse complement strand
GAGCCCATCGACAAACGCGGCTCGAACCCCGCCGCGTCAATGGGGCAGCCAGCGGTAACGGGCCAGCCAGCGCCCGAGTTCGTTGTCGTTGGCGATGCCGAGTTTGCCGAAGATGTTCGCCCGGTGGGTTTCCACCGACCGCGGGCTGCACGGTGGATTGAGCAGCCGGGCGATTTCCTTGTTGGGCTGGCCGAGGCCGACCTGACGCGCCACCTCGCGTTCGCGGGGCGTCAGTTCCTGCCACAGCCGGGCGGCGGACTGGCGCTCCCGCGCTTCGGTCATCGCCGCCGGCAGCTTGGCCAGCAGTTGTTCCGTCTCCGGCTTGACGACCCAGTCGAAGGCCCCGAGTCGCACCGCTTCGAGCGCGGTGGGGATGTCGCCGTGCCCCGACAGGAACAGCGTCACCAGCGGGCTGTTGCGCTGGGTAAGTTGCTCCAGCACCGCCAGGCCGCTCATGCCGGCCATCCGCAGGTCGAGGATCACGACCCCGGCTTGATCGGACCGAACGGCTTCGAGGAAGGCCTCTCCCGACTCGAAACACTGGACCGCCAGCCCCTGCGGAAAAAACAGCATCAGCATCGAGCGGCGCAGGGCTTCGTCGTCGTCGACGACGTAGAGGGTAAGAGGGGTTTCTTTCACTGGGCAAGCGGCAAAGTGAGGGTGAACACGGCGCCGCCTCCTGGTCGGTGGCCCACGGAGATGTGGCCTCCGTGCGCTTCGACGATGGTCCGGCAGATGTTGAGGCCAAGCCCGAGACCTTCGGTCTTGGTGCTGAAGAACGGAGTGAACAGGTGCTCCAGCTGGTTGTCGGGAATCCCCGGCCCGTGATCGGCAATGGTGACCTGCACGGCGCCGTCGTGATCGGTCGTGCCGATGTCGATCCGGCGTTCGGGCGGCGGCTGGTCGAGCTGCGCGTGGATCGCATTCTGGACCAGGTTGACGACGACCTGCTCGAGCAGCAGCCGGTCGCCGCGCACCGGCGCCAGGTCGGGCGCGAGCATCGTATTCACGGCGACGGGGCTGCGTTGCAGTTCGGCCTGCAACATGCCGATCGCCTGCGCGATGACGGCGTTGATGTCGAGGCGCTCGTAGCTGCCGCGCTGCGGGTTGATGAAGGACCGCACGCGCCGGACGATCTCGCTGGCGCGCTTCGATTGCCCGATGATTTCATTGAGCGCCGCGACCAGCATCTCCGGCGACGCGCTCCCGACCATCGCGCGCGTCGCCACCGCGAAGTTCGACAGCGCCATCAGCGGCTGATTGAGCTCGTGCGCCAGCGTCGACGCCATTTCACCGACACTCGCGAGGCGGGCGCTGCGCTGCAACTGACGTTCCTTCTCGCGCTGCTCGCGCTCGGTGCGGGCCCGTTGCTGCTCCTGACGGCGCTTTTCACGCAGACGCCAGTAGAGGATGCCCATCGCCAGCAGCGCGCCGAGCAGCGCGACGATCGCCTGCGCCTCGCGCCGCGCCTCGCGGATCTCGGCGAAATCGCTGGTGACGGTCAGTTTCCAGCCAAGCTCGGAAATCGCCGTCGACAGCGCGAGAAACTCGCGCTCCTGCGATCCGAGCCGCGCCTTGAAGCTGAATGCGTCGCCCTTGCCCAAGGTCTGGATTTTCCACGGCAGCGGCTCGTAACGCTGGCGCTCGCCGTACTGGCCGTGCCGGCTGAGCCATTCGAGGTCGTCGGCGCCGAGCGGCTTTTCGTTGCGGTAGATCCATTCCGCCTCGGAACTGAGAAACACGATGCCGCGGCGGTCCTGCAGCACGACCGGGGCGACGCTCTTCGCCCACGCGGTTTCGAGTGACTCGAAACCGACCTTGACGACCAGGACGCCGACGATCCGGCCGGCGCTGCGCACCGGTTCGGCGATGAACAGACCGGGAATGCCGGTGGTGAGGCCGAGGCCGTAGAAAAACCCGCGACGGCCCTGTATCGCATCCTCGAAGTAGGCGCGGCGCTGATACGACTGGCCGACGAAATTGCCCGGCGTGTCCCAGTTGCTGGCCGCCAGCGTCATGCCACGGGTGTCGAGGAGGAAGATCACCGCCGCGCCCGATGCCTTCTGCAGCGCATCGAGATCGCGATTGACCTTGTCGACGAGCGCCAGATTCGCGGGCTGGCGCAGCAGCGCCGTGATGTCGGGATGCCGGCTCGCTGCGTAGGGCAGGTAATCGTGGCGGGCAACGATGCCGCGCAGGCCCAGCGTATTCACTTCGGCGGCCTGGCGCAGCGCCGCCGTTTTCTGGTCGATCTCGCGCTGTTCGGCCCAGCGTCCGGTTGCGCTGACCAGCACCAGCACCGCGGCGACAAGCGTCATCCAGCGCCAGTGGCGCAACCATGACGCGCCGCGCGGTGACGTCGGCAACGGGGCAGGGGCGGGGGAAACGCTCATAAGGGGTACACGATAGCCAGATTTGCGCCGCGCCACGCATCTCGCGCCGGCGCTCCGTATTTCTACGGAGGGCCGGCAGCGTGTTGCAACGGATGCCGCGCCGACGCCGAATGTCGATACTCCGGCTATGCGGTGCTGCGTGCCACGCAATCACAACCAGCCTGGAGACATTCATGACGACACACAATGGAGAACTGGCGCTGCCGATGCCGGCAGACGTCGCCCCGCGCGAGCGCATCGACCCGCGGAGGTTGCGCGCGATCATCGTCGGCTCGGCCGGCAATCTGGTCGAATGGTTTGATTTCTACTGTTACGCCGCGTTTGCGCTGTATTTCGCCAACTCGTTCTTTCCGGCCCAGGACCCGACGGCGCAGATGATGTCGACCGCCGGCATCTTTGCGCTGGGCTTCTTCATCCGTCCGATCGGCGGCTTCATCTTCGGCCACATCGGCGATCGCCACGGCCGGCGTATTGCGCTGATGATCTCGGTGCTGCTGATGTGCCTCGGCTCGCTGCTGATCGCCTGTGCGCCCACTTACGCGGTCGCCGGCATCTGGTCGCCGGCGATCCTGCTCCTCGCGCGACTGCTGCAGGGCCTGAGCCTCGGCGGCGAGTACGGCGCGAGCGCCACCTATCTGTCGGAAATGGCGGACTCCAAGCATCGCGGCTTTTACGCGAGCTTCCAGTACGTCACGCTGATCGGCGGCCAGCTGCTCGCGCTCGTCCTGCTGCTGGTGCTGCAGCACTTCTTCCTCAGCGCAGAGCAGTTGCGCGAATGGGGCTGGCGGATTCCGTTCCTGGTCGGCGCCTGTCTGGCGCTGCTCGCGCTGCGCATGCGGCACGACCTGCCCGAGACCAAGTCCTTCGAAGCCGCGCAGAAGAAGCATCAGCCGATGGGCTCGCTGAAGGAACTGGCGCGTCATCCGCGCGAAGTCCTGCTGGTCATCGGCCTGACGATGGGCGGGACGCTGGCGTTCTACGTCTACACCACCTACATGCAGAAATTCCTGCGCCTGTCGGTCGGCCTGACCGACCTGCAGACCACCGCCGTATCGGCCGCATCGCTGATCTTCGCGATGTGCCTGCAACCGCTGTACGGCGCGCTCTCGGATCGCATCGGCCGCCGTCCGCTGCTGATCGGATTTGCGCTGCTGGGCACGCTGTTTACCGTGCCGCTGCTGACCGCCATCCGCCACGCCAGCGGGCCGTGGGAAGCGTTCGCGCTGATCGCCTGCGCCTGGCTGATCGTGTCCGGCTACACCTCCATCAACGCGCTCGTCAAAGCCGAACTGTTCCCGGCCACCATCCGCGCCACTGGCGTCGGCGTGCCGTACGCGTTCGCCGTCTCGATGTTCGGCGGCACCTCCGAATACGTCGCGCTATGGTTCAAGCAGGCCGGCATGGAGAACACCTTCTACTGGTACGCAACCGCCGTCATCGCCTGCACGCTGGTGGTCTGCTGGTTCATGCGCGACACCAGGGCAACGTCGAAAATCGACGCGGAGACCAAGT
>SSSX01000223.1 GCA_015657735.1 Zoogloeaceae bacterium | reverse complement strand
TCGTCGCCGATCTCGCGGCTCGACAGGCCGTCGATCAGCAGGTCGAGCACCTCCCGCTCGCGCGGCGACAGCAGCGCCAGCAGCTGGCTGATCGAACGGCTGTGGCGCTGCTGGCGGTGCAGTTCGGCGGCGCGGTTGACGGCGTCCTGCACGCGGTCGAGCAGGGCCTGATCGGAGAACGGCTTTTCGATGAAGTCGAAAGCCCCGTTGCGCATCGCCCGCACCGACATCGGAATGCTGCCGTGGCCGGTGAGGAACAGGATCGGCAGCGCCGGGTTGTCGATGCGCAGCACCTCCTGCAGCTCGAAGCCGCCCATCTGCGGCATCCGCACGTCGAGCAGCAGGCAGCCCGGCTGCTCGGCGTCGTAGCCGTCGAGGAACTCGCGCCCGTTGCGGAAGGCCTTGACCGGGTGGCCGACCGATTCGAGCAGCCAGCGCAGGGATTCGCGCACGCCGTCGTCGTCGTCCACGACGAACACGGTGGGCGTCGCGGAACGGGCGGCGGGTTTAACGGACGGGCTCGGCATGGCCGGATTCTCCTGTCGCCAGAGGCAGGCTGAAGTGGAATTTTGCGCCGCCGCCGGTGCCGCGGGTGGCCCACAGGTGGCCGTCGTGCGAATCGACGATGGACCGGCACAAGGACAGACCGATGCCCAGCCCTTCCTTCTTGGTGGTGAAAAAGGCGTCGAACATGCGGTCGGGGTTGGCCCGCGGCAGGCCGTGGCCGCGATCCTCGATGGTCACGTTGACGGTGCCGGCGGCGGTGAGGGTGGTGGCCAGCGTGAGCTGGCAGCGCTCGGCCGGCGTGTCGGCCATGGCCTCGATGCCGTTGCGGGCCAGGTTGGAGATCACCTGCTCGATCAGCACCCAGTCGCAATTGACCGGCGCCGGCGCGTCCAGCAGCTGATAGCGCACCGCAATGCGCCGCGCCCGCGCCTCGATCTCGATGAACGGCGCGATCTCCTCGACGATGGTGCGGATGTCCACCGTTTCGCGGTGATAGCCGCTCTTGCGCGTGAAGTTGCGCACCGTGCGGATGATGCGGCCGGCCCGTTCGGCCTGGACGCGGGTGTGCTCGAGCACCTCGCGCAGCGCGGCGTCATCGAGGCGGCCGGCCTCGGCGCGGCGGATCGCGCCGCCTACGAAATTCATGATCGCGAAGAACGGCTGGTTGAGCTCGTGGGCCAGCGCCGACGCCATCTCGCCGGTGGTCGACAGCCGCGCCATGTGGCTGAGTTCCATGTCGCGCTGGCGCACCCGCGCCTCGGCCTCGATGCGCCCGGTGACGTCGCGGAAGGTGGCCAGCAGGCCATTCACGCAGCGGTCGTCGAGCAGATTGACGCAATTGCCCTCGTGGTGGCGCCAGCTGCCGTCGCGGTGCCGGATGCGGTAGGCGAAGGCGAACACGCCGCCGTCGTCGCCGGCGACGCTCTCGAGGCGCGCCGCCAGCCGCGCCGCGTCGTCGCGGTCCATGCGCCCGAACACGCTGTGGCCGCGCACCTCGCGCTCGCGGAAACCCAGCACCTGACGGATCGACGGCCCGACCCAGCGCACGCGGCCGCAGCGGTCGAGAATCGCGATGCCGTCGCTGATGCTGCCGATCAGGCGCCGGTAGTAGGCCTCGCGGGCCACCAGGCGCTGCTCGGCCTCCTTGCGCTCGCGGATGTCGCGCACCAGCGAGATCACCCGCGGGCTGCCGTCCGAGATGATGTGCTTGAGATTCACCTCGATCGGCACATCGGTGCCGTCCGGGCGCTGCAGCCACCATTCGAAGAGTTGCGGGCCTTCGCTTACGGTGCGCTGGAGCAGCGCCACCGCGGCGGCGTCGTCGCACCCGCGGCGCCGCGCGCTGATGTCGCCGACCCGCATGTGGCGCAGCTGCTCGACCGGAAAACCGGTCAGGGTGGCCGCCATCCGGTTGGCGTCGAGGATCGCACCGCTGCCCTCGTCGTGGATGAAGATCGCGTCGTTGGCGTGATCGAACACGTCCTGGTAGTTCGTCGCCACCTGCATGGCATGTCTCCGCCGGCCGCCGCTGGTTCAGGCCGATAAGCATTAGTACCTAGTCGCTTAGATGCGACGCCCGATTTACGCCCCCACCCCCC
>SSSX01000222.1 GCA_015657735.1 Zoogloeaceae bacterium | reverse complement strand
TGCTCGACAAGCAGTCCGGCAAGCTCGCCATCACCCGCCGCATCGCCGGCGACATCAAGGAAATCTGGGCCCTGCAGCCACGCTTCGACAAGCGCGCCGGCAAGACGCCGTACCGCCTGCTCGAACAGCCGCGCTATCGCGCCGCGTGGGATTTCCTGCGCCTGCGCGCCCAGTCCGGCGAACTGCCGATGGAGCTCCCCGACTGGTGGGACGCCTTCGCCGACGCCAACCCGGACGCCCGCGAGGCGATGCTGGTGCCCGACAAGAGCGGCGCCGCAAAGAAGCGCCGGCGCCGCCGCAAACCCGCGTCCGCCGGCCCGGTGTCGTCCGACAGCGGCGACGCATGAACGCTGCGGCAGGCCCTCGCGTCCGCGCCTACGTGGCGCTGGGCGCCAACATCGGCGAGCCGGTGCGGCACCTGCGCGCGGCAGCGGACGAGCTCGCCGCGCTACCCGGCATCACCGTCGTCGCCCGCTCCTCGCTGTATCGCAGCGCGCCGGTCGGGCTGCTCAACCAGCCCGACTTCATCAATGCGGTGGTGGCCGTCGACACGACCCTCGCGCCGCTCGACCTGCTCCACGCCCTCCTCGCCATCGAAGCCCGCCACGGCCGCGTGCGCAGCGTGCCCAACGCCCCGCGCACCCTCGACCTCGACCTGCTGCTCCACGGTGATAGTCGGCTACACACCCCCGAGCTCATCCTGCCCCACCCGCGCATGCATCAGCGCGCCTTCGTGCTGCTGCCGCTGATCGAGATCGCCGCCGACGCGACCCTCCCCGGCCTGGGCCCGGCGCGCGACTTCCTCTCCGCCGTCGCCGGCCAGGCCATCGAACGCAGCGGACCGATGTAATGCCGATCTGGGTCCAGACCGCCCTGCTGCTGACCGCCTCCAACGTCTTCATGACCTTCGCCTGGTATGGCCACCTCAGGAACCACGCCACCTCGCCGTGGTACATCGCCGCCTTCGTCAGCTGGGGCATCGCGCTGTTCGAATACCTGCTGCAGGTACCGGCCAACCGCATCGGCGCCCAGGAACTCGACCTCGCCCAGCTGAAGATCATGCAGGAGGCGATCACCCTGGCGGTCTTCGTGCCCTTCGCCATTTTCTACATGCAGCAGCCGCTCAAGCTTGACTATCTGTGGGCCTGCCTGTGTATCCTAGGCGCCGTCTACTTCATCTTCCGCGCCTGAAAGGCTGAGTGCTCCATGCTCGAAAAAGCGCGCTACATCGTCGTCGAAGGCCCCATCGGCGCCGGCAAGACGACTCTCGCCAAGCGCCTCGCCGCGCGCATCAACGCCGACGTCCTGCTCGAGAACCCGGCGGCCAACCCCTTTCTCGGGCGTTTCTACCAGAACATGGAGCGCTGGGGCCTGCCGACCCAGATCGCCTTCCTGTTCCAGCGCAGCGAACAGCTGCTGGCGTTTTCCGCCGGCCACGACCCGTTCCGCCGGGTCGTCTCCGACTTCCTGCTCGACAAGGATCCGCTGTTCGCCGAACTGAACCTCGCCGAAGACGAACTGCAGCTCTATCGCCAGCTCTATGAGCGCCTCAAGCCGACGGTCCGCAAGCCCGACCTGGTGATCTACCTGCAGGCCCAGCCGGACATCCTGATCGACCGCGTGCGCCGCCGCGGCGTCGAATCCGAGCGCAAGATCAGCGAGTCCTACCTGCAGCGCGTTGCCGAGCGCTACGCCGCGTTCTTCCACCACTACGACGCCGCGCCGCTGTTCATCGTCAATGCCGAGTCGCTCAACCCCGTCGACAAGGACGAGGACTTCGACCTGCTCTACTCGCGCCTGCTGGCCATGCGCAGCTACCGGGAATTCTTCGGCTACGCCGGCTGACCGCCCACCCATCTCCCGACCTTTCGCTTCCGACGCCCTCTTGTGCCCCGCACAAGATTGGGGTTAACTGCCGCCGCGAGGAGGAACCGTCATGACTTACCTGCAGGACAACACCAAACCCGTCACCCTGTTCGAACTCGGCAAAATGCGCGCCGAGGGCCGCAAGATCGTCATGCTCACCGGCTACGACGCCAGCTTTGCAGCGCTGCTCGAACGTTGCGGCGTCGATGCGATCCTCGTCGGCGATTCGCTGGGCAACGTGCTGCAAGGCCAGAAGACCACGCTTCCGGTCACCGTCGAGCAGATGGTCTACCACACCGAATGCGTCGCCCGCGGCTGCACCCGCCCGCTGATCGTCACCGACATGCCTTTCGGCAGCTACGCCGAGAGCCCGGCCCAGGCCATGCGCAACGCCGCCCGCCTGATGGCCGCCGGTGCCCACATGGTCAAACTCGAAGGCGGCGCCTTCATGGCCGAGACGGTGCGTTTCCTGGTCGAGCGCGGCGTACCGGTATGCGCCCACATCGGCCTCACGCCGCAGGCCGTGCACCAGCTCGGCGGCTATCGCGTGCAGGGCCGCAGCGACGCCGGCGCGGCCGTCCTCAAGGCCGACGCCCTGGCGCTTGAACAGGCCGGCGCGGCGCTGGTCGTCATGGAGATGGTGCCGTCGGCGGTCGCCGCCGACATCTCCGCCAGCCTCACCACGATGGCCACCATCGGCATCGGCGGCGGCGTCGATTGCCATGGCCAGGTGCTCGTGCTGCACGATCTGATCGGAGTTTTCCCCGGCAAGCGCCCGCGCTTCGCCAAGAACTTCATGGAAGGCGCGGCCAGCATCGACGAAGCGGTCAGCCGCTATGTCGCCGACGTCCGCGACAGCCGCTTCCCCGGCCCCGAACACAGCTACTGAACCGATCCGCCATGCAGATTCATCCGACCATCGCCGGCCTGCGCGCCGCCCTTGCCGCGGCTCCCCGCGTCGCCTTCGTGCCCACCATGGGCAACCTCCACGACGGCCATATCGCCCTGATGCGGCAGGCCCGCGAACATGCCGACGTGGTTGTCGCCAGCATCTTCGTGAACCGCCTGCAATTCGGCCCGAACGAGGATTTCGACAAATATCCGCGCACGTTCGAGAACGACTGCGCGCGCCTGCGCGAAGCCGGCGTCGATCACCTTTTCGCGCCCGACGAGAAGGAGATGTACCCCACGCCGCAGCGCTACCACGTCGAACCCGATCCGGCCCACACCGACATCCTCGACGGCGCCGCGCGTCCCGGCCACTTCCGCGGCATGGCCACCGTGGTGCTGAAGCTGCTCAACATCGTGCGGCCGCAGGCTGCGCTGTTCGGCAAGAAGGATTACCAGCAGCTGATGATCATCCGCAACATGGTCGGCGAGTTCGCGCTGCCGATCGACATCGTGGCCGGCGAGACGCGCCGCGCCGACGACGGGCTCGCGCTGTCGTCCCGCAACGGCTACCTGTCGGCGGCGGAGCGCGCCGAGGCGCCGCGGCTCAACCGTCAGCTGCGCCGGATCGGCGAGCGCGTGGCCGCCGGCGAGCGCGATTTCCTGCGCCTCGAAACAGAAGCCGTCGCCGAGCTCGCCGCCCACGGCTGGCATCCCGACTACATCTCGATCCGCCGTCGCAGCGACCTCCATCCGCCGCGCAGCGGCGACGAGGCGCTGGTCGTGCTGGGGGCCGCCCGGCTCGGCGCCACCCGCCTCATCGACAACCTCGAAATTTAAAAAACGCGGGACGCCGGCGCACGCGCCGACGCCCCGTGATTTGGCCGCAGCCGTCAGGCGGTTTGCTGGAAGCGGGCGATCAGCAGCGCTTCCGCTCCCTGTTCGCGACGCCTGATCTGGCCGAAGTGCTCGGCGATTTCCTCGCACTGACGAATGTCCTCGATCAGGAACTGGCGCAGTCGCACGCACAGCGTCAGTTCGCTCACCGCCGCGTCGGCCGCGCAGGCCGAGCGGATCTCCTTCACCACCTCCGGATAAACCGGGTCCTTCGCCAGCAAGGCGGCAAGACGGAGATGCATGTGGTGGGCCAGCCGCGAGCGGCCCGGATGGCGCTTGATGCTGTTGAAGAGCTGCAGCACCCCGCGGCGCGCGTCGCGGTGATGCCCCAGCGCCTGTTCATTGGCAATCCGGCCGATCGATACGACCCACTCCGGCGGAATCTGCCGGGAATCCCGTTCGCGCTCGCGCAGTGACTGCCAGGCGATGACCGCCAGGACGACGAGCCCGAAACCTGTAATGAGCATGGTGTTCATGATTTACCTCATCCAACGAGTACCTACGCTCGAAGGGTAGAAGCCCCGGAACACCCCGGTTGCCGATTAGTTCACGGCCGCCCGCCGGCAGCCCCGGCCGGCGCCGGGAAGTGCACGCCGGCGCGCATTCGGTCACGACTCGCGCAGCGCCCGGACGATGTCCATCCGCGCCGCCCGCGCCGCCGGCATGAAGCCGCCGACGAGCCCCATGCCGAGGGCGAACGACAGGGTCTTGGCGACAATCGCGGGGGTCAGGCGAAAGCTGAAGGCAAGTTCGGAAAACGACTGCCAGTTCATCGTCGAAATGGTGATCATCTGCATCAGCGACGCCGCCGCCAGCCCGGCAAGGCCGCCGAGCAGCGCCAGCAGCAGGCTCTCGACGAGAAAGGCGACGAGCACGCTCGAGCGGCGGAAGCCCAGCGCGCGCAGCGTGCCGATCTCGGCCGTGCGGCTGGCGACCGCCGCGTACATCGTGATCGCCGCCCCGATTACCGCGCCGACCGAGAAGATCACCGACAGCGTCAGGCCGAGGATGCTGATGAAGTTCGACAGCATCGCCGACTGGTCGGCATAAAACGTCCGCTCCAGCTTCGCCTCCAGGGCCAGCCGCGGATCGTCCTCGAGCGCGCGGCGCGCCTCGGCAAAGCGCGCCACGTCGGCCAGCCGGAACACCACCGACGAGTACGCGTTGCGCCGGAAGGTCTGCAGCAACTGGTCCGCGTCGCCCCAGATTTCCGAATCGAAGCCGCTTCGGCCCGCATCGAAGACGCCGACGACCCGCCACTCGCGCGCGCCGAAGCGCACCGGATCGCCCAGCCCCATGCCCTGGAAGCGCGCGGCGATGCTGCTGCCGACGACGATCTCGTTCGACCCGGCGCGGAACATCCGCCCTTCCACCACCCGCAGTTGCGGCCGGAGCGCCAGCCCCGCCGCGCCGACGCCGCGGATGATCACGTTGGCCGGCTTGTCGGCGTCGCGCTTGGCGAGGGTGATCAGCACCACGGTTTCCTTCGACACCAGGGGCGCCCCGCCGGCGCCGCGCGCGATCTGCGGCAGGCTCTCGATCAGCGCCGCCTGATTGCGCTCGATGCTGCTCTGCACCTCGGTTTCGGAACCCTTGCGGATCACCACCGCGTTGTCGGGCTGGCCGGTATCGACCAGCGTCTCCCGCAGCCCCTGGTCGAGCATCAGCACCGCCGCGAAGACGAACACCACCAGCGCCATGCCGCCGGCCGTCAGCGCCGTGGTCAGCCGCCGCGCCCACAGATTGCGCAGGCTGTAGGAAAGCGGAATGACCCTCATGCCACCGCCCGCAGGCCGTCGACGATCGACAGCCGCGCGACCCGCCGCATCGGCAACAGCGCCGCAACCACGCCCACGACGAGCGCGCTGCCGGCCTGCAGCAGCACGGTTGCGCCGGATACGTTGAACACCGGAAACAGCGTGCCCATCCGCGCCGCAAAGGCCGCCGCCACCGGGAAGGTCAGCACGATGCCGGCGAGGCCGCCGACGCCCGCCAGCAGCAGGCTCTCGCCGCAGATCAGCGCGGCGACGAAGCCCGGCGGAAAACCCAGCGCCCGCAGCGTCGCGTATTCGGCGGTGCGCTCGCGGGCGGTCATCGCCATCGTGTTGGCCATCACCGCCATGATGATGAAGATCACCAGATAGGACACGATGCGGATCGCCACGACGATGGCCTCGGTCATCGCGATGAAACCCAGCGCGAAGGCCTTTTCGGTCTCGGTGAGGGTTTCGGCGCGGGAGTTGGCGAATTCGCGGTCGATGGCCCGCGACACCGTCGCGACTCGATCGGCGCTGTCCACCTCGGCGATGAACACGCCGACATTGTTGGCCCGGCCCGGCATCCGCGCCTTGACGGTTTCGTTCAGGTACGCCCAGTGGAAGAACATCTGCGACTGGTCGGTGCCCTTGCGCGCACCGTCGTAGATCGCGCGGATCACGAAATCCCAGCTGCCGGGGTAGATCGTCCCCTTCAGCGTCAGCGTGTCGCCGACGCGCAGGCCGTGGGTCTCGGCCAGCTTGCGGCCGACCACGCAGCCCTTGCGGTCGCGCAGGAAATCGCGCATCGCCCCTTCCCCGACGACGAATTCGGGATAGAGGCGGAAGTAACTTTCCCCGTCCACCGCAAACTGCGCGAAAAAGTTCTTCGGCTCTTTGTAGATGCCGCCAAACCAGTTGGCCCAGCTCAGGTCGCGCACCCCATCGACAGCGCGGATGCGCTCCTTGTAGGTCTGCGGCAGCGGGAAGACCAGCGAGATCGAACTGCGCACGATCAGCCGGTTCGCCGCCGCCCCGTCGGCACCGGCGTACCACGCATCGACCACCGTGCCGAGCAGGCCGAAGGCCAGGATCGCGACGATCATGCCGAGCACCGTCAGCCCCGAACGCAGGCGATGCTGCCAGGCGTTGCGCAGGACGAGGTTCAAAAAACTGCCCGGCATCGCCTCAGCCCGCCCCGCCGCCGCCCGAAAACCCGCGCGAGCCCTTGCGCTCTTGCCATCCAGCCGCCAAGCTATACACTTCTATCAGGCGATCGCGGAACATCGCTGGGTTCTTGTACGTGTACGCAAACAAAAGGGAGGGAAGAAAACAATGGCTGCAACGGTTCAACAGATTCTTCAGAACAAGGGAAATGCGAGCTATTCGGTCGCCCCCGACACCACCGTGCTGCAGGCCCTCCACCTCATGGCCGAACGCAATGTGAGTGCCGTCCTCGTCATGGACGGCGAGCGGCTGTCCGGAATCTTCACCGAGCGGGACTATGCCCGCAAGGTCGTCCTCAAGGGCCTCGCCTCGAAGGACACCAAGGTCGGCGACCTGATGACGCCCAACGTGCTCACCGTGTCCCCCAGCCACACCATCGACGACTGCATGTGCATCATCACTAACAACCACATCCGTCACCTGCCGGTGGTCGATCACGGCAAGGTGGTCGGCATCATCAGCATTGGCGATGCGGTGAAGTCGGTCATGGAACAGCAGGAGGCCACCATCAACCACCTGGCCGGCTACATCGCCGGCGACCTGAGCACCTGATCCGCTCATCCCTGCTTCAGCTCTTCGCGCACGAAGAGCTCGCCCTTTTCCAGATGCATGATTGCGTGGGCCGCCTCGGCGGCCCGCTGGTCGTGGGTGACCATCACGATGGTCTTGCCGGCCTCGCGGTTGAGGCGCTGGAGCAGTTTCAGTACATCCCCCGCCGACTCGCGGTCCAGATCGCCGGTCGGCTCGTCGGCAACGATCAGCGTCGGATCGGTCACCAGCGCACGGGCGATCGCCACCCGTTGCTGCTGGCCACCGGAAAGTTCGTTCGGCGTGTGATCCATCCGGTCGGCCAGCCCGACCATCGCCAGCGCAAATTCCGCCCGCTGCCGGCGTTCGCGGCCTGACAAACCGGTCAGCAGCAACGGCAACTCGACGTTCTCCCGCGAATTCAAAACCGGCATCAGGTTGTAAAACTGGAAAATGAAGCCGATGTTGCGCGCCCGCCAGTCGGCCAGCGCCGCCTCGTCGAGAGCCGCGATGTCCTCGCCGGCCACCACCAGCTCGCCGCTGTCGGGGCGGTCGATGCCGGCGATCAGATTGAGCAAGGTGCTCTTGCCCGACCCCGACGGCCCCATCAGCGCCAGGAATTCGCCCGCCGCGATGTCGAATCCGATCCCCGTCAGCACCGGCACCACCTGCGCTCCGCGCCGGTAGGATTTGCGCACCTCGCGCAGACGTACCAGCACCTCGGGCGAACTCACTTGCCGCCCTCCCGCACCGCGGCCCCGTCCCGCAGCGCCGCCGCCGGCCGCAGCACCAGCCGCTCGCCGGATTTGACGCCGCCCACTTCGACCAGATCGCCGATCGGCGCGCCGGTCGTCACCGCCACCCGCCGCGCCACGCCGTCGGCGACGCGGAAAACCGCGCTCTGTCCGTCGACGGTGACGACCGCCCCGCGATGCACGGCGACCCGCGGCCGGCGCTGTTCCGGCGTCATCGGCGCGGCGAGGAAGGCGATCTTGGCGCTCATTTCCGGCAGCACGCGCGGGTCCGGATCGAGGAAGCGGATTTTGGTCAGCACGCTGGCCTTGGCCCGATCGACGGTCGGCACCAGGCGCGACACCTCACCGCGAAAGCGCAGCTCGGGAAAAGCGTCGAGCTGAATCTCGCACGGCTGGCCGACGCGGATCTTGCCTAGGTTGGACTCGGACACGTCGGCCTCGACTTCCAGCGTGCTCATGTCGGCCATGCTGACGACCGCGCCCTTGCTGTCGGCGGCAGCCGAGAAATTGGTGATCAGGTCGCCGACGTTGGCGTTCTTGGTCAGCACCACGCCGTCGAAGGGCGCCCGGATTTCGGTCTGCGCCACCGCCACCTGGGCCGCCTGGCGGGCCGCCTCCGACGCCTTCCCGGCGGCCTGTGCCGAACCGACCGCTGCCCGCGCCTTGAGCGCCCGCGCCTCGGCCTGATCGAGCTGGGCCTGGGCCACGAAATTGCGGGCGCGCAGATCGCGGGCGCGGCCGAGGGCCAGTTCGGCATCGCGCAGTTCGGCCTTCGCTTGCCCGACGTTGGCCCGCGCCACGCCGACGTTGGCCTCGGCCTGCAGCAATTGCGCGGCCACGTCGCGCTGCTCGAGCCGCGCGATCAGTTCGCCGGCCTTGACCGCCGAACCTTCGCGCACGCCCAGCCACTCGAGCCGCCCGGTCGCCTTGGAGGCGATCGCCGCCTTGCGCTGGGCCACCACGTAGCCGGTCGAATTGAGCAGGGTCGCGCCCTGGTAGGGCCAGGCCTCGCCGACCGTCACGGTTTCGACGGCCACCGGCGCGTTGAGGGCGCCGAGCACTGCCGCGCCGCCGCCGAGCAGCACCGCCAGCCCGCCGAGCAGCCAGCCTTTTCGAATGCGCCGCCGCGCCGGACGGGCCGCCTGGCGGTCGATATGCAGTTGCGACAGATCGGTTTCGCTCATCGCGATGGCCTGGGAACGGGAAGCAGACGTCGTATTCTACCCGCCCGGGCGCGGCGCTTCGTGCTGCTCAGACTGCGGGAAAGCGCAGCGTCACCGCCAGCCCGGCGCCGCCGTCCGGCCGCCCCAGACCGTCCTCGAAAATCAGCGTCGCACCGACGATTTCGGCGATGCGGGCGACGATCGACAGACCCAGCCCGCAGCCCTCGGCCTCCACATCGGCGCCGCGCGCGAAGCGGGTCAGCAGCGCGCCGCGCTCGGCGACCGGGATGCCGGGACCGTCGTCGGCGACCTGCAGACGGCGCGTCGCGGCGTCCACCGCGACGATCACCCGCCCGCCGGCCGGCGTGTAGCGCAGCGCGTTGTCGACCAGATTGCGCAGCAGCACCTCGAGCCACCAGCGGTTGCCCGACGCCACAAAGGTGACCGGCGCCTCCAGCGCCAGGGTCTGGCCACGGCGCAAGGCCTGCGGGGTGAGCGCCGAGCAGACGCTTTCGGCGAGCTCGGCGAGGTCCACCGGCCCGGCGCCGGTTCCGCCGGCATCGGGGTCGAGCCGGGCGAGGGTCAGCAGCTGCTCGACGAGATGGCTCATGCGGTCCACGCCGGTCAGCAGCTGATCGAGCGCGTGCTCCCGCGCCGGCGCCTCGGCGGCGCGGCGGGCGAGCTGGGCGTGGATCTTCAGCGCGGCCAGCGGCGTGCGCAGCTCGTGGGCCGCATCGGCGGTGAAGCGGCGCTCGTTGTCGAGCACTCCGGTCATCCGCCCGACCAGCGCATCCAGCGATCCGACCAGCGGTGCGATCTCGGCCGGCAGCGGGCCGGGCACCCGTACCGGCGCCAGATGCCGGGCGTCGAGTCCGCCGACCGCCGTCGCCACCGCGTCCACCGGCCGCAGCGCGCGCCCGACCACCGCCCAGATTCCCAGCGCCATCAGCGGCAGGCCGACGACGATCGGCAGCAGCAGATGCAGCGCGATCTCGCCGGCCAGCCGGTAGCGGGCGCCGTGGGCCTGCCCGACGATGACCCGGTAGCCGCTGTGGGCATGGTCGATGGTGAAGAAGCGCCACAGCTCGCCGGCGAGGTCGTGCTCGTCGAACCCCGGGCCGGCGGTGGCCGGTGCGGTCGGCATTTCGGACGAGCGCACCAGCAGCCGCCAGCCGCCCGCCTCGCGCTGCCAGGCCTGAAAAGCCACCGGCAGCTGGTAGGCGTGCTGGTGCTCGGCCATCTCGTCGGCGACGCTGGTGCTGCCGTTGGTGGCAACGATCGCCAGCAGGGTTTCGGCGACCTGCACCAGCTGGGCGTCGAAGAGCTCGTCCGCCTCGGCATGGGCAGTGCGGAAGGCCACCAGCGCTGACAGGCTCCACAGCAGCGCCACCACCCCGATCAGCAGCGCGACGAGGCGCCGGCGCAGCGAATAGACCGGGCGCGCGACGCTCACCGCGGCGCCTCGTCCACCAGATAGCCGACCCCGCGCACGGTGCGGATCAGCTCGCTGCCGAGCTTGCGCCGCAGGTGGTGGATGTGCACCTCCAGCGCGTTGCTGCCGACCGCCTCGCCCCACGCGTAGAGCTGCTCTTCGAGCACCCGCCGGCTCAGCACCCGGCCGGCGGCGTCGAGGAGCATGCGCAGCAGGTCGAATTCGCGGCCGGTCAGCACCACCGGCGCACCCTTCAAGGTCACGCTGCGGGCGGCCGGATCGAGGACCAGATCGCCGTGGCGCAGGCACGCGTCGGCCCGCCCGTTGGCGCGCCGCACCAGCGCCCGCAGGCGGGCGGCCAGTTCGTCGAGATCGAAAGGTTTGACGACATAGTCGTCGGCGCCGAGATCGAGACAGCGGACCTTGTCGGCCACCTGATCGCGGGCGGTGAGGACCAGCGCCGGCACCGGGTTGCCGGCCGCGCGCAGGTCCGCCAGCACCGACAGCCCGTCGCGCCGCGGCAGGCCCAGGTCGAGGACGATGGCGGCGAAGCTTTCGGCGGCCAGCGCCGCCAGCGCCGCCTCGCCGTCGCGCACCCAGTCGACGGCGAAGCCGGACGCGGCGAGCCCGGCCCGGACCCCGTCGCCGAGCAGACGATCGTCCTCGACGAGCAGGATGCGCATCGTCTCAGAAGGCCCGCACGTAACTGACGCCGGTCGGCCCGAGCAGCCAGTTGCCGCTGCGCACGCCGAGGTAGGCGCCGGCGGCGTTCCAGCCCATGTCCTTCCACGAGAAGCGGTTGCAGTCCTGCTGCGCGTCGTAGAGTTCCTTGGCCAGCCCCGGCAGCAAGGCCAGGCCGACCGCGGTCGGCGTGTCGGCCGACAGCCGCGACGCGCCGATGCCGAGCGCGAACGACACCCCGAAATGGGCGGCTTTGTCGCGGCCGGCCCAGTCGTCGTGGTAGCGGCCGCAGGCCAGCGCGTTGCCGCCCACGCCGGCGGCAAGCATCAGGCATGCCGGAATCTTCAGAATCTTCAAGCTTCACCCCGATCAATGGATATGCGTCGCCCGCATGATACGTAGGCGTCGCCCTCCATGGGTCGGGTTTTGCGGCCTGCGCGGCCGGATCAGAGCGGCCGCTTGACCGTCAGCGCACCGCGGATCTGGCCGCGCTCGTAGCCGAAGGCGGTATCGTGGGGATAGCTCTTCGCCAGCTGGCTGCGCAGGCTGCCGTCCACCTTGTCGGCCGGACCGTGGCAGGTCAGGCACACCTCGCCGACGGGAATCGCGCGGATGTAGCGATAGACCTGCTTGCCGTTGTCGGTGACGATCTCGCCGGTTTCGAGGGTTTCGACCTTCTCGCCGTTGGCGGCGCGGATGTTGAAGTCGGCCAGTTGCCGCGCCTCCCATACATCAGGCGTGCCGCGCTCGGGGTTGCGGGTGCGCAGGCTGACGCGGCGCATGTCCCAGCCGGTCTTGGCGGCCTGCTCCTTGAGCAGCTGCGGCGCCTTTTCCTTGCACACCGGGATGGCCTCCACCGGCCCCTTGGCGGCGACGGTTTCCTGCATCATGCCAACCACCTTGGGCAGCACCGGCAGCGCATTTCTGCGGGTGTCGATCTTGAGGGCCTCGAGATCCTCGGCCTGGGCGGCGCCGGCGAGGAGGGAAACGGTAAGCACGGCGAGACGCAGCATGATGACCCATCCTTGTTGATTAGATATTCCTAATATACAGGATATCCGACGGACATCGCCAGCCCGCGAAACCAATCGGCCGCAAAACGGATCAAAATGAAGCGTTCAGCTTTCAGCCCGGAGACCACCATGGAATCGCATACCCACACCCTCGCCAACCTTTTCGCCCAACTCGGTTTGTCCAGCGACAAGGCGGCCATCGAAGCCTTCATTGCGACCCACGCGCCGCTGCCCCGTGAGCTGCGGCTGGCCGATGCGCCGTTCTGGACGCCGGCCCAGGCCGCCTTCCTGAAAGCCGAGATCGCCGAGGACGCGGACTGGAGCGCCGTCGTCGACGGGCTCGACGCGCAGCTGCGCCACGGCTGAACCGCCGCTCACTCCGCGACCAGAAAGCGGGCCGGATCGACGCCCCACTTGTCGGGCGCCTCGGCCGACACGATGCGGTCGCCCCCGCCACTGCCAAGCTTGCGGCCGAGGTCGACCAGTTCCGGCTTGATGTAGCTGTTCGAACGGGTGCTGAAGAACACCCGCAGCCGCGGCGTGAGCAGATTGGCGTCGTTCTGCTCGGTAACCACCCCGAGCCGGCCCGACTCGAGGCGCACCAGGCTGCCCACCGGGTAGATGCCGACGCAGCGCATGAAAGCCTGCAGCAGCTTCTGGTCGAAGTGGGCGCTGCTCCACTCCCACATCTTGCGCAGCGCCTCCGCCGCCGGCATGCCCTTGTGGTAGCAGCGGTCGGCGGTGATCGCGTCGTAAACATCGACGATGGCGGCCATCCGCGCCATCGTCGAGATCGCGTCGCCGGCCAGGCGGTCGGGGTAGCCGCTGCCGTCGATGCGTTCGTGGTGGTGGCGGGTAATGTCCAGCGGCACCGGGCCGATGCCCGGCGTTTCCAGCAGCACCGCGTGGCCGTCGCCGGGGTGCTGCTTGATCAGCTCGAACTCCGCGTCGGTCAGACGCCCCGGCTTGTTGAGCACCTCGTCGGGCACCTTCATCTTGCCGATGTCGTGGAGCAGCCCGCCGATGCCGCCCTGGCGCAACGCGTCGCCGGCCAGGCCGAGCGAACGCCCGAAGGCGATCATCAGCGTGCACACGCTGACCGAATGCAGGAAGGTGTAGTCGTCCTTGTTCTTGATGCCGATCAGGCCCATCAGCGCGCTGCCGTTGCGCAGCACCGAGCCGGTGATCGCCTCGACCACCGGCTCGGCGTCGCCGAGCGATACCGCCTTGCCCAGGCGCACGTCGCTCATCATCGTGCGCACCACCTTGTGGGCCTGCTCGTGCACCTTGCGGGCGCGGACCATCTCCTGCTGGACGGAGACCCGTGCGACCTGCCCGTCGGGCGCGCTCAGCGCCGCGACGATCTCCTCCTCGACCGCCGCCTGCACCGCCTCGGCCGCCACCGCGTCCTGGTCGTCGAGGCCGCGGTCGGTGTCGATGTACACATGCCGGATGCCCGACTCGACGATGCGGCGCAGATCGTCGCCGCCGTTCAGCGTGAACTTGGCGCGCCAGAACGGATGCGACATCCAGTCGCCGCACAGTTCGTGAACAAACATGCCCGGCTTGAGCCGGTCCACCGGAATTTTCTTGAGCATGGGAAAGCCTGGTCGGCCGCGATTCGTTATCGATTGTTTATCGGCGGCGCCCGCCGCGGCTTGAACCGGCGTTTGTGAAGGATTGTCGCAGCGCGTCACGGGCTGGCAAATATACAAAGGCTATAATGCGGCCTTCGTTTGCACAAAATCCTTAATCGTTCCATGGATATCATCCTGCTCCTGAAGGCGCTGATCCTCGGCGTCGTCGAAGGCCTCACCGAATTTCTGCCGATCTCCAGCACCGGCCATCTGATCCTCGCCGGCGACCTGCTCGACTTCAACGACGACCGCGGCAAACTCTTCGAAATCGTCATCCAGTCCGGCGCCATCCTCGCCGTGGTGTGGGAATTCCGCGAACGCATCGCCCGCACCTTCGCCGGCCTCGGCCGCCAGCGCGAGGCCAACCGGCTGGTGCTCAACCTGTTCATCGCCTTCCTGCCGCTGGCCGTGCTCGGCCTGGCCTTCGGCAAGGCCATCAAGGCCCACCTCTTCACGCCGCTCCCGGTCGCCACCGCCTTCATCGTCGGCGCCTTCGTGATCCTGTGGGCCGAGCGCAAGAATCACCGCATCCGCATCTACTCGGTCGACGAAATGCGTCCCCTCGACGCCGTCAAGATGGGCTTCGCCCAGGCCTTCGCGCTGATCCCCGGCACTTCCCGCTCGGGCGCCACGATCATCGGTGGCATGCTGTTCGGCCTGTCGCGCAAAGCCGCCACCGAGTTCTCGTTCTTCCTGGCGATCCCCACCCTCGGCGTCGCCACGGTCTACCAGCTCTACAAGGAGCGCGCCCTTCTCAACGCCGACGACATCGGGATGTGGATCGTCGGCTTCATCGCGGCCTTCATCTCCGCCTTCCTGTGCGTGCGCTGGCTGCTGCGCTACATCTCCAGCCACGACTTCGTGCCCTTTGCCTGGTATCGCATCGCCTTCGGCATCGTGGTGCTGGCCACCTGGCAATTCGGCCTGGTCGAATGGACGGCGCACTGAACGTTCCGGGCTCGACCGGCCCCTGGCCGGTGGCAACCCGCCTTGTCGACCTCCACGACACGCGCCGCGCGCGCACGCTGCCGGTCAAGCTCTACCTGCCCGCGACACCCCGCCCGCGCGGGCTGATCCTGTTCTCCCACGGCCTCGGCGGTTCCCGCGAGGGCGGCGCGGCGTGGCTCGAACACTGGGCCAGTCAGGGCTTTTTGTTGCTGGCCTTGCAACATCCGGGCTCGGATTGTTGCATTTTACGCAACAATTCGCCGCAGGCCCTGCGCAGCGCCTTCAAGGCGGCGATGAACCCGCAGGAGCTCACCGCGCGCATCGACGACTTCCGCTTCGTCCTCGGGCGCATCGGTCGCGACCCGGCGCTGCCCGACGCCATCAACGCCGCCGACGCCATCGGCCTCGCCGGCCATTCCTTCGGCGCCGTCACGGTGCAGCTGCTGGCCGGCGAGCGCCGCCCGACCCAGCCGGCGCCGCCCATCGACCCCCGCATTCGCGCCGTCCTCGCCTTCAGCCCGTCGGCCCGCCAGGCCGACAGCGGGCCGGGCCTCGACCACCGCTTCGGCCAGGTCCGCCTGCCCTTCTTCAGCATCACCGGCAGCCGCGACGACGGCATGGGGCTGTCCGACATCACCGCCGCCAACCGCGAACTGCCCCACCGCCACATGCCGGCCGACGGCCGCAAATACCTCCTCGTCTTCGCCGGCGGCAACCACCTCGATTTCGCCGGCGAAGCGAGCGATGCGGAGGGCGTCGTGTTCCGCATCCGGCGCCAACCCGCCGCCTTCCGTGCGCCGCTGCTTGCCGCCAGCTCCGCCTTCTGGCTCGCCCATCTGGCCGGCGAGGGCGACGCCGGGCGCTGGCTGGTGGCCGACTTCCCCGCCCGTCTGCGGCCCGACGACCGCTTCGAACACAAATGATCATCTACCTCCACGGCTTCCGCTCCGGCCCGCAAAGCTGGAAATCCCGCCGCCTCGCGGCGCGCATGGACGAACTCGGCCTCGGCCACGCCTTCTGGTGCGAACAGCTGCCGATCGCCGCCGGCGACGCAATCCGGCTCGCCGAAGCGCAGATCGCCCGCTGCCGCAGCGCCCAAGCCGACGCGCCGCCGACCCTCGTCGGCAGCTCGCTCGGCGGCTACTACGCGACCTGGCTGGCCGAAAAACACGGACTCCAGGCCGTGCTGGTGAACCCCGGCGTGCTCGCGCCGCTGTCGCTGACGCCCTACATCGGCACCCAGACCCACATGTACACCGGCGAGTCCTTCGACTTCAGCGCCGACCATGTCGACCAGCTGCGCGCCATCGACGTCCCGGCGATCACCCGGCCCGAGCGCTACTGGCTGATGGTCGAAACCGGCGACGAAGTCCTCGATTACCGCCACGCCGTCGAACGCTACGCCGGCGCCCGGCAAACCGTGCTCGAAGGCGGCGACCACAGCTTCACGCGCTGGGACGACTACCTCGACCCGATCCTGCACTTCGCCGGCCTGCTGAAATGAGCGCCGATTTCGACGCCCGCCGCTTCAAGGCGCTGGAGCGCAGCGGTTTCAACCGCATCGCCGCCCGCTACGCCGACGGCGCGCCGCTGCGGGCCAGCCTGCAGAACGCGCTCCTCGACGCCGCCGCGCTGCAGCCGGGCGAGCACGTCCTCGACCTTGCCGCCGGCCCCGGCCTGCTCGCCCGCGCCGCCGCGCGCCGCGTGCTGCCCGGTGGCTGGGTGGTGGCCAGCGACATCGCCGAAACCATGCTCGCCGAAGGCCGGCGCCGCGCCGCGGCCGAAGGCCTGCCCGATCTCCTCGCCGCGGCCTGCGACGCCGAGCACCTGGCTTTCGCCGACGCCCGCTTCGACGTGGCGCTGATCGGCCTCGGCCTGTTCATCTTTCCGCAACCCGCCAACGCCCTCGCCGAGCTGCGCCGCGTACTGCGCCCCGGCGGCCGCATCGCGCTGTCGGTGTGGGGCGCGCGCGACGCCGTGCCGCTGATCGCCTGCGCCCAGGACTGCATCGCGCGCCTGTTGCCGGCGCCCAAGGTGGCGCGCCCGTCGGTGTTCCGCTTCGGCGACGCCGAGGCCCTGGCCGCGCTGCTCGGCGGCGCCGGATTTGCCGGGGTGGCGGTGGCGCCGCATCGCCTGCGCTGCCGCTTCGCGTGCGCCGACGACTACTGGCAGGCATTCCTCGACCTCGCCGGCGGCGCCGCCGAATCCCTTGCCCGCCTGCCCGCCGAGATGCAGGCCAGGCTGCGCGGCGAAGTCGCCACCGAGCTCGCCGCGTACCGCGACGGCGACGGCTACACCATCGACAGCACCGTGCTGATCGCCAGCGCCCGGGCTTAGTCCGCCGCCTTGACCACCCCGAAACGCGCCAGCGTGCGCGCCCGCGCCTGCGCGTGATCGACGATGGGGGCCGGATAGTCGCGGCCGATCACGCAACCGGCGCATTGCTGCTCGACCGGCGGCATGGTCCACGGCGCATGGATGAAGGTGTCCGGCACCCGCGCCAGCTCCGGCAGGTAGCGACGGATGAAGGCGCCATCCGGGTCGAATCGTTCCGACTGCGTCACCGGGTTGAAGATGCGGAAATACGGCTGCGCATCGCAGCCGGTGGAGGCCGCCCACTGCCAGCCGCCGTTGTTGGCCGCCAGGTCGAAATCGTTGAGCCGGTCGGCGAAGTACTGCTCGCCGCGCCGCCAGTCGATGCCCAGATCCTTGGTCAGAAACGACGCGGCGATCATCCGCAGGCGGTTGTGCATGTAGCCGCTGTGGTTGATCTGGCGCATCGCCGCGTCGACGATCGGATAGCCGGTGCGGCCCGCGCACCACGCCGCGAAGTACTCCGGCGCCGCGTCCCAGACGACGCGGTCGTACTCGGCGCGGAAGCTCGCGCCGACGACCCGCGGGTGGTGCCACAGGATCTGGAAGTAGAAATCGCGCCAGATCAGTTCCGACAACCAGCTGTCGGCACCCTCCCCGCCGATCGTCGCCGCGGCGCGCGCCAGCTCGCGGATCGACACCGTGCCGAAGCGCAGGTGCACCGACAGATACGACACCCCCTTCTGCGCCGGAAAATCGCGCCGGGCCTTGTAGCGCCCGATCCGCCCGAGGAAATCGTCGACCAGCCGCCGTCCGCCGGCCATGCCCGGCACGATGCCCAGCGCGGCCAGGCCGGTCGGCGCGAAGCCGATGTCGGCGAGGCTCGGGATCGATTCGCCGGGCGGCGGCGCTGCCAGCCGGGCCGCGTATTTCGCCACCGGATACGCTTTCAGCTGGAAATCCGACAAGGCCGCCAGCCACGCCCGCCGGTAAGGCGTGAATACCGAAAAAGGCGAAGAATTCTTCGTCAATACTTCGTTTTTTTCGAATATCACCTGATCCTTGAACGTCTCGAAGCCGATGCCCATCAGCCGCAGCCGCCCGGCCACCTCGGCATCCCGCGCGACCGCCGCCGGCTCGTAATCGTGGTTGGCCAGCACCGCGTCCACGCCGAGCCCGGCGGCCAGCGCCGGCACCCGCTCCTGCGCCGCGCCATGGCGGACGATCAGCCCGCCGCCGCGCGCCCGCAGCGCCGCGTCGAGTTCGACGAGGCTGGCGTGGATGAACTCCACGCGGCGGTCGGCACGCTGCGCCAAGGCATCGAGAATCCCGGTGTCGAAAACGAATGCGCAGAACACCCGCCGGTGCTGCTTGAGCGCCTGGAAAAGCGCCGCATGATCGAAATCGCGCAGGTCGCGACGAAACCAGACAAGGGCTGACGACATCGAATCGGGCTTTGCGGAAGGTGACGCAAGCATGCCCGAAAACTTGCCGCTACAATCGTCCGACCTCGGCTTAAAATAGCGCCCGTGACTACGACGACCATCAATCTCACCGACCACTTCCTGATCGCCATGCCCGCCATGGCCGATCCCAACTTTGCGCGCACCCTCACCTACATCGCCGAGCACAACGAAAACGGCGCGATGGGGGTCATCGTCAATCGGCCGACCGACATGCGCCTCGCCACGCTTTTCGAGCGCATCGACATTCCCTTCGAGCAACCCGACTTCGCCGACCTGCCGGTCTACTTCGGCGGCCCGGTGCAGGCCGACCGCGGTTTCGTGCTGCACCGTCCGTGCGGCAACTGGCATTCGACACTCAAGGTCAGCGACAGCATCGGCCTCACCAGCTCGCGCGACGTGCTGCAGAATCTGGCCAGCGCCGGCGAACCGGCCGAGGTGCTGGTGGCCCTCGGCTACGCCGGCTGGTCGGCCGGCCAGCTCGAGCACGAACTCGCCCAGAACGCCTGGCTCACCGTCCCGGCCGACCTCACCATCGTCTTCGACCTGCCGCCGGAAGAACGCCTCGCCGCGGCCATGCAGCTTCTCGGTATCGATTTCGCGAAGCTGTCCGACGTCGCCGGACACGCCTGAGTGGGCACAGTCCTGGCGTTCGATTTCGGCCTGGCCCGAATCGGTGTGGCGGTCGGCGAAACCGAAACCGGCCACGCCCACCCGCTCGCCGTGATTGCCGAAGAGGCCAACGCGGCGCGCTTCGCCGCCATCGAAAAACTGCTCGCCGAATGGAAGCCGGTCGCGCTGGTCGTCGGCCTGCCCACCCACCTCGATGGCACCGAGCACGCCATGACCGTCCGCTGCCGCCGTTTCGCCAACCAGCTCCACGGCCGCTACGGCCTGCCGGTGACGCTGGTGGACGAACGCCTGTCGTCGGCCGAGGCCGAAGAGCGTCTCGCCGAAGCCGGCCACCACGGCTGGCGCAAACAAAAGCCGCGACTCGACTCCGCCGCCGCCCAGATCATCCTGCTCCAGTACTTCGAAAGCGCCCACCATGCAGCTTCCTGACGCCGAACAACTCATCGCCCGGCTGGCCGCCGACATGCGTCCCCACGTCACACCCAACACCGCGCTGGTCGGCATCCACACCGGCGGCGTGTGGCTGGCCCACCGGCTGCACGCGCTGCTCGGCCTGTCGCAGCCCCTCGGCTCGGTGGACGTCAGCTTCTACCGCGACGACTACGGCGCCAAGGGCCTGCATCCGACGCCGCAGAAATCCGAGATTCCCTTCGACGTCGAAGGCGCCCACATCGTCATCGTCGACGACGTGCTGTACACCGGCCGCACCACCCGTGCGGCGCTCAACGAACTCTTCGACTACGGCCGCCCGGCGCGGGTCGACCTGGCCGTGCTGATCGACCGTGGCGGACGCGAGCTGCCGATCGCCGCCCGCTTCTGCGCCCTCACGCTGCCCGAGGCGCTGCCCGCCGGGCAAAACCTGCAACTCGAGCGCGACGACTCCGGCGCCCTCACCCTGAGGCTGATCCATGCGTAACCCCCAACTCAACCAGCACGGCGAGCTGCAACACCTGCTCACCCTCGACGGCCTGCCGCGCAGCATCATCACGCAGATCCTCGACACCGCCGCGCCGTTCACCGAAGTGGCCGAGCGGGAAGTCAAGAAGCTGCCGCTGCTGCGCGGCAAGAGCGTCTTCAACCTGTTCTTCGAGAACAGCACGCGCACCCGTACCACCTTCGAGATCGCCGCCAAGCGCCTGTCGGCCGACGTCATCAACCTCAACGTGTCCACCTCGTCCACCAAGAAGGGCGAAACCCTGCTCGACACCGTGGACAACCTCTGCGCGATGCAGGCCGACATGTTCGTCGTGCGCCACGAATCCAGCGGCGCCCCGCACCTGATCGCCCAGCACCTGCAGAACACCGGCCGCGACCACATCCACGTGGTCAACGCCGGCGACGGCCGCCATGCCCACCCGACCCAGGGGCTGCTGGACATGTACACGATCCGTCACTACAAAAAGGAATTCCACAACCTCACCGTCGCCATCGTCGGCGACGTGCTCCACTCCCGCGTCGCGCGCTCGCAGATCGCCGCCCTGACCACCCTCGGCGTCCCCGAAGTGCGCGTCATCGCGCCGAAAACGCTGGTCCCCACCGACGTCGAAAAGATGGGCGTGCGCTACTGCCCGACGATGCACGAAGGCCTCAAGGATGTGGACGTGGTGATGATGCTGCGCCTGCAGAACGAGCGCATGAACGGCGCCCTGCTGCCCAGCCCGCAGGAATTCTTCAAGGTGTGGGGTCTCACCGCCGACAAGCTGGCCCTGGCCAAGCCCGACGCCATCGTGATGCACCCCGGCCCCATGAACCGCGGCGTCGAGATCGACTCGGCGGTGGCCGACGGCAACCAGGCCGTGATCCTTCCCCAGGTCACCTTCGGCATCGCCGTGCGCATGGCTGTCATGAGCATGCTGGGCAGCCACTGAACCACAGGTTTTCGACGATGAACATCCACATCAGCAACGGCCGCCTCATCGACCCGGCCAACCGGCTCGACGCCCAGGGCGATCTCTTCATCGC
>SSSX01000221.1 GCA_015657735.1 Zoogloeaceae bacterium | reverse complement strand
GGTCGACGAATGCGTCGCCCGCGTGCTGGAAATCCTCCGCGACCGGGAGGAACCCTGACCATGTTTGTCACCGGCCTGGGCAGCGGCATCCAGTCCATCATCCAGGAGCTGGACAAGGGGCAGCTGGAAAAGCTGACCATCCTCGCCCACACCCAGCCTGACTACAGCGACCCGCCTGTCGACAGCTTCGCCGCCTACGTCAATCCGGCCGAGATCACGCTCGGCTACGAAGTCGAGTACGACGCCGCGCAGGGGGCGGGGACGACCAACAGCCGCATGGAGTTCAAGAAGATCAAGCCGGGCGACCTGTCGCTGACCTTCTTCCTCGACGGCACCGGCGCCAACGGCCAGCCGCTCGATGTGCAGAGCGCAGTGCATCAGTTCCAGACGGTGACCGGCTACAACGGCGACATCCATCGCCCCAACTACCTGAAGATCGTCTGGGGCACGTTGCAGGTCAAGCGCTGCGTGCTGAAGAGCGCCTCGATCGCCTACAAGCTGTTCCGCCCCGACGGCGTGCCCTTGCGCGCCGTGATCACCGCCGCCTTCACCGACAATTCCGACGACCAGACGCGCGTCGCCATCGCCCAGGACCAGTCGCCCGACCTCACCCATCGCCGCATCTTCAAGGCCGGCGACCGCCTGCCGGCGCTGTGCACCGCCATCTACGGCGACCCCGGCCTCTACCTGCGGGTGGCCGAGGCCAACGGGCTGGACGACTTCCGGCAGATCGCGCCGGGCACCGAAATCTTCTTTCCGCCGCTCGCCAAATAGCCCATGCCGGAAACCCGCGCACTGCCGATCGCCGCAGAACACCGCGAATTCACCGTCAAGGCCGGCGGCGAGGTCGTGCCGCGCGAGCACCAGTTGCTGGCGGTCAGCGTCAGCCTGGCCGCCAACCGCATCGCCTCGGCCCGCCTGGTCTACGTCGACGGCGCCGCCGCCACCGGGCGCTTTCCGCTCAGCGACGGCGAGTTGTTCACGCCCGGCCAGCGCATCGAGATCCTGGCCGGGGCCGGGCGCGACAGCGTCTCGCTGTTCATCGGCACCGTCGTCCGCCAGGGCGTGCGGGTGCGCGAGGCCGCCGCCTCGCAACTGGTCGTCGATTGCCGGCACGCGGCGATGAAACTGAGCGTCGCCAGCCGGTCGACCGACTATTTCGAGCAGAGCGACAGCGAGATCATCGAGGCGCTGCTCAATGCGGCCGGCGTCGGCGCCGAGGTCGAGGCGACGACAGTGAAGCACCCCCAGACGCTGCAATACCAGAGCACCGACTGGGATTTCCTGCTCGCCCGGGCCCGGGCCAACGGCCAGCTGGTGTGGTGCGAGGGCGAGAAAGTCGTGGTCAGGAAGCCGGCGCTGGCCGGCGCTCCGGTGTGCACGCTGCAGCACGGCGCCACGCTGCTCGAATTCGAGGG
>SSSX01000220.1 GCA_015657735.1 Zoogloeaceae bacterium | reverse complement strand
GCGTAGCAGGCGCTCATGCCGAAGGCGCAGGCCATCAGCGACACCATGCGGTGCGAGAGCCGCGTGTTCGGCGCGTACAGGAACACCAGCCCGCCCAGCGACGAGACGAGGCCGTAGCCGAGGTGGTCGAACCAGGCCCCGATCAGCAGCGGCAGGCCGGTGGCCAGCGCCGCGCAGAAGGGCATCTGCCAGCGCCGTTCGCTGGGGTTGACGGTCGTCAGGTGGACGATTTCGCGCCGCAGCCGGGCCTGCAGCGTGTTCCAGCTCAACCGCTTGGACATGGATCGCTCCCTCGACTCGATGTGAAAACGCCGTCGGCCGGGGCGGGCGACGGCGTCGTGCGGGCGCAGCGCGGGCTCAGCCGCCCAGGGCCAATGCCGCCAGCCAGCCGCCGGCCACCACGCCGGCCGGGAACAGCAGGCGCATGCGGACCGTGAAGGGGTGGCTTTCGACGCGCTGGTAGAACAGCGCGCCGCCGGCGATGCTGAGGCCCAGCGCGGCGAGCATGCCGATGATATTGATGACCGGGTTGGCCGGAAAGAACGCGGTGACCGTGGCGTTCACCAGCAGGCACAGCGGGAAGTGGACCAGGAACACCGAGTACGAGATGCGCGCCAGGCGGCTCACCGCCGCCGGCACCGGCAGCGTGTGGAGGAAGCCGTGGCGGGCGGCGAGCCCGAGAAACAGCATCACGCCGGTGGCCACCGCGATGCGCGGGCGGAAGTCCACCGCCAGCGCGGCGACGGCGAGCGCGGTGAGGGTCGCCAGCCACAGGCCGGCCCGCGGCTGACGGGCGGCCCAGCACGACAGGATGCCGAGTCCGAAGCTGCCGAAGAAGTACAGCGCGGTTTCGTCCCACCACGCATCGCGGTTGAAGGCGAACAGCGACAGCACGGTCGTCGCGCCGATCAGCAGCGGGGCCAGGGCCTGCCGCGTGCGGCCGGCGGGGAGACGGGCCGGCAGCCACATCAGCAGCACGGCCAGCGCGAACAGCTGGAAGTCGATGGCCACATACCACACGCCGGCGGACAGGGCTTCCTGGTCGAGCAGGTCGTGGAGCAGCAGCACGTGGGCGAGGAGCTGGCCGAGATCGGGGGCGGCGGAGATCGAGCGGTGATCCATCCACACGCCGGCCACGGCCGAGCAGGCGATGGCCAGCAGCAGCGCCGCCGAATAGGGCACCACCAGCCGGGTGTAGCGCTGGGCGAGCAGGGTCAGCGGGGCGGGAACGCCGGCGCCGGGCCCGAACTTGCCGGC
Source organism: Zoogloeaceae bacterium (assembly GCA_015657735.1). Lineage (GTDB taxonomy): Bacteria > Pseudomonadota > Gammaproteobacteria > Burkholderiales > Rhodocyclaceae > Zoogloea. The sequence goes on along the minus strand of SSSX01000220.1, from coordinate 8,761 downwards.
GAAGAGGAAGCCCGAGACGACCAGGAAGACCTGCACGGCCATCCGGGCGTGTTCGTCGAGAAACTGGATCAGGTCGGGCAGCAGCGGCTTGGCCACGTCGGACATCGGGCCGTAGAAAGCCAGGTGGTGCAGAACGATCAGCACGCAGGCGACGGCCTTGAGGGCGTCCACTACGGGCAGTTTTAAAGCGTCGCGGCGCATGGTTGTCGCGCGTCCTCCGTGAAACGGTAAGGGGGCTCAACGGGAGACAGGCGCGGCGGGATGACAGCGGGCCGTAATTGCTGCACTGCAGCAGTCGAGCGAAAGTCCGCGATTATACGTGCTGGGACGACGGAGGGAAGGAAATCTGCCCGGAAAGTTGCCGGGCACGGCGGGCCTGTTGCCCGGATGCAACGGCCGGCGCGGCGGCCGGCCCGGTCGCCGGCTACAGCGTTTTATGGGTGCCGTCGCACAGCGGCGGGGTGGCGGTGTGCTTGCAGCCGCAGAAATACGTGGTGCCCGATGCGGCGGCGGTGTATTGCACCGGGGTGAATCCGGTGCCCTTGTGGCTGCCGTCGCAGAAGGGTTGCGTGGCGCTCCGGCCGCAGGCGCACCACCAGTAGGTCTTGCCGGCTTCGACGGCGACGGCGTACGGGGCTTTCTGGGCGATGACGGGTTCGGCCATGTGCTCTCTCCTTGGGGTGAGGGGTGGCGGCAGGGGGCCTGCCGCCGGCCAGTTTAGCCCGCCGGCGGGGCCTCAGTGTCGACTCTGGATTTCCTCGATGTAGCCGAGCATGCCGGTGCGGATGTTGGCGGCGTTGCCTTCGTCGGTGTCGATGTGCATGGCGAGACGGTAGGCCGGGTTCACGCGCACGACGACGTCGCCGAAGATCAGTTCGCGCTCGCCCTCGACGCGCACCCGCACGATGTACTTGTCGCGCACGCGGAAACGCAGCGCGTCGTCCGGCGTCATGTGGATGTGACGCTGGGCGCAGATCACGCCGCGTTCGATGGTGGTGCTGCCGGCCGGGCCTTCGAGGGTGATGCCGGGGGTGTTGGCGAGGTCGCCGGATTCGCGGATCGGCGGCTGGATGCCGACCTTGAACTGCTCGGTCATGGCGATCTCGACCTGCGTTTCCTTGCGCGTCGGGCCGAGCACGCGGACGTTGGCGATGCGCCCCTTGGGGCCGACGAGGTGCACCTTCTCGGCGCAGGCGAACTGGCCGGGCTGGGACAGTTCGTGCTCGGGGGTGAGCTGGTGGCCGGGGCCGAACAGCTTGTCGACGTCGGCCTGCGCGAGATGCACGTGGTGGGCCGAGATTTCGATGGGGATCGGCGCCTCGGCCTGATCCTCGCGCATGGCGACGATCAGTTCGTTGCGTTCGATGGCGCGCAGGGTTTCCCAGGCGACGAGGCGTTCGTCGTCGTTGGCGATGACGAGGATGGTGACCGGCGAGTCGTCGGCCGACACGATGGCGAAGTCGCGCACGCGGCCGAGGTTGCGGTTCTTCTCCTCGTCGAGCCGGATGCCCATGTAGCCGAGGCCCTGGCAGGCCAGGCTGCGCACGGTGGCGCTGGTTTCGCCGATGTCGCCGGTGAAGGCCAGCACGTCGATGCCGCCCATCGCCGCCACGTAGGCGCCGATGTTCTTGCGCACCTGGTAGCAGAAGGCCTTGTGGGCGAGCAGCGCGCGGTGGTGGCCGTCGTTGGCGGCGGCCTCGATGTCGTGGATGTTGCTGGAGATGCCGGAGATGCCTTTCAGGCCGCTGGCGGTGTTGATCAGCGTGCCGAGCTCGTCGGGCGACATGCCGTGCTGCTGCATCAGGTGGATCATCACCGCCGGGTCGATGCTGCCGGAGCGGCTCGGCATGATGAGGCCGTCGGCCGGCGTCATGCCCATCGTGGTGTCCACCGAGCGGCCGTGGTCGATCGCGCACAGCGAGGCGCCGATGCCCAGGTGGCAGGAGACGATCTCGAGTTCGCCGAGCGGCCGGGCGAGGACTTCGGCGGCCTTCAGCGACACGTAGCGGTGGGAGCTGCCGTGGAAGCCGTAGCGGCGGATGCCGTCCTGCTTGTACAGCTCGTAGGGCAGGCCGTAGAGGTAGGCGTAGGGCGGCAGGGTCTGGTGGAAGGCGGTGTCGAAGACGGCGACGTGGGGCACGCCGGGGAGCTGCCGCAGCGCTTCGCGGATGCCTTCGACGTTCACCGGGTTGTGCAGCGGCGCGAACACCGACAGGCTTTCGATGTCGGCGATGACGGCCGGCGTGATGACCACCGAGCTGGCGAACTTGCTGCCGCCGTGGACGACGCGGTGGCCGACTGCGGTGACGTCGGCCGGGTGGAAGGCGAACGATTCGCCGAGCAGGCGCGTCGTTTCGGCCATCACCGCGAACAGCTCGCCGATCGGGAAGGGCGGGCGTTCGACGCTGCGGGTCTGGGTGCCGACGCTGACGCTGATGCGCGCGACGGCCGGATCGGCGTTGTCGATGATGCCGTGGACGTCGGAGCCGAGGTCGTGGGTGTCGTAGATGCCGAAGTGGATCTGGCTGATGCCCACATTGAGCACCAGGACTTTGCCCGGCGCGTTGCCGAGCAGGGACAGCGCGTAGGGGTCGTCGGCCCACGCGACGTCGCGGGCCTGCGGGCTGCCGCCTTCGGTCGACATGGCGCGGGTGCGCTCGGTGAGCAGGCGCGACAGCAGCGCGACGGCCTTCGGGTTGGTCAGGATGTGGCGGTGGAAGATGGTTTCGGGAATCAGCAGCACGAAACAGCGGTTGCCGGCGATGACGTCGGCGCTGACGGGTTCGCCGGTCAGCATCGACATGGCGCCGAATACGTCGCCGGGGCCGAGCAGGCAGATCACCGAACGGATGCCGTTGTTGTCGGTGGTCGAGATCTCGGCGTGGCCGCTGATCATCACGCCGATGACCCGCGCCTCGTCGCCGGTTTCCATGATCGCCTCGTTGCCTTCGTAGGTGGCCAGTCGCGACTGGCCGACGATGGCCTCGACCTTGTCGGCCGGAAAGCTCTCGAACAGCGGAACCTGTTCGAGGAAGAATTTCTTGAGGTCAACTTCGCTCATGATGTTTCTCGTGGGGGGCGTCGGAAGTGTTTCTGCATGGAAGCCTAGCACTTTGCTGCAGCGCATCAAAGTGTGGATTTCCTTATACACCGCCGACAAGGCGGATGTTCGCGACGCGGCGGCGGGGCGCGATCAGCTGCGCTGCGGCGGCGGCCGGTCGGCGAGCTGCGCCTCGATGCGCCCGACGGCCTGCTGCAGTGCCGGCAGGTAGCGCCGCACGGCGTCCTTGAGATTCACCGCGCGGTTCAGATAGACGATGTTGATCGACCCGACCGGCCGGTTCTGGAAGAGGATCGGCAGGGCCAGCGCGCCGACCTTGCGCTGCGAAGTCCATTCGCCGTCGTTGCTGGCGAAACCGCTGTCGCGGGTGCGCGCCACGATGTTGGCGACGAAGCGTTCGTCGGCGGCCAGCCGGGCCTGTTCGTCGCCGCCGCCGCGGGCCAGGTGGAGGATCTGCTCGCGCTGTTCGTCGGGGCAGTAGGCGAGGAAGGCGCGGCCGGCGGCGGTCAGCAGCATCGGCAGGGTCTGGCCGACCATCGCGCGGTGGAAGGACAGCGCGCTGAAGCGGTGGGTGGACTCGCGGATGATCATGCTGGCGCCCTGCGGCGTCGTCAGGTCGGACGGCCAGGCGACGGTCTGCAGCAGTTCGCTGAGGGCCGGCGCGACGATCGAGCCGATCCAGTCCTCGTCGCGGAAACCTTCGGCCAGCGAGCGCACGCGCAGCGCCAGCACGTAGCGGTCGTCCGAGCTGCTGCGGCGCACGTAGCCTTCGGCGATCAGGGTTTCGAGCAGCCGGCGCACCGTGGTGCGGTGCAGGCCGGTGGCCTCCGAAAGCTGGGCGAGGGTCGAGCGGCCGCCTTCCTGCGCGTTCAGCGCCCGCAGCAGATCGAGCCCGCGGGTCAGGCCGCGCACCACCGCGTATTCGGCCCCGCTGTCTTTTCGCATCGTTGGCGGCCCCAGCAAAAACAGCATTGTGCAACAGGCGGACGTTTTGGATTGATTGTTTGAGGCAATTTTGTCGCTTCTTATAATCAATCACGCTAATCAAGGCATAAGGAAAACGTCTGGTTCCGCATGAACCTATTTCCGTGCTGGATGCCTGTGGCGACCGCCGTGCGGGCGCGCCAAGGCCGATCGACATACGAATACGCAGCAATAAAGCACCATCCGACCGAGCACCTAACGAGGAGAGACAAGACATGAAACTGAAGAACCTGTGCGCGATCACTGCCGCGGCGCTGGCCGGCGCCCCGGCCCTGGCCGACATCAACATCGGCGTCGTGGCGTCGCTGACCGGCCCGGCCGCCGCGCTGGGCGCCGAGACGAAGAAGGCCGTGTCGCTGTTTCCGGCCAGCGTCGGCGGCGAGAAGATCAACTTCATCGTGATGGACGACGCCACCGATCCGACCGCCGCGGTCAAGAACGTGCGCAAGCTGATCAGCGAAGACAAGGTCGACGCCATCCTCGGCCCCAACCTCATCGGCACCGCCACCGCGATGGCCGACGTGGCGAATACCGAGAAGGTGCCGATGATCTCCGTCGCGCCGCTCGACGTGGCCGGCGACAAGCGCGCCTTCGTGTTCCGCAGCGAGCCGTCGGCCGACCTGATGGTGCAGCGCATCGTCAATGACATGGTCGCCAACGGCGTCAAGACCGTCGGCTTCATCGGCTTCTCCGATTCGTGGGGCGAGCTGCTGCACAAGGCGCTCGTCAAGGCCACCGACAGCAAGATCACGATCGTCGCCTCCGAGCGCTACGGGCGTGCCGATCCGAGCGTCCAGGCGCAGATCCTGAAGATCCTTGCCGCCAAGCCGGACGTGGTGTTCATCGGCGCCTCCGGCACCCCCGCCGCGATGCCGCAGATCACGCTGCGCGAGCGCGGTTTCAAGGGCAAGATCTATCAGTCGCACGGCGTGACCAGCAAGGAGTTCCTGCGCGTCGGCGGCAAGTCCGTCGAAGGCGCGCTGATCCCGGTCGGCCCGGTGCTGGTCGCCGAGCAGCTGCCCGACAGCCATCCGGCCAAGAAGAACGGCGTGGCCTTCGTGCAGACCCTCGAAGCCAAGTACGGCCCGGATTCCCGCTCGACCTTCGCCGGCGCCAGCTGGGACGCCTGGCTGCTGCTGCAGAACGCCCTCGGCGGCGCGCTGAAGGGCAAGGCCAAACCCGGCACGCCGGAATTCCGCGCCGCCATCAAGGACGGCATCGAGAAAGGCAAGGTCGTCGGCACCAACGGCGTGTATGGCATGTCGGCCACCGATCATGCCGGCTACGACCCGTCCGCCATCGTCCTGATCAAGGTCGAAAACAACCACTGGAAGCTGGTCAAGTAAGACCCCGGCCGGCGCGCCCGCGCCGTCCGTTTCCAAGTCTAGTCCTACTCCCGCAGCGGTCTTGTTGGCGCAAGGCCGCTGCGGCTCCGAGGAGTCCTCCGATGGATGCTTCAATCATTGCGATGCTCGGTCAGGACGGCGTCACCAACGGTGCCATCTACGCGCTGCTCGCGCTGGCGCTGGTGCTGGTGTTCGCCGTCACCCGGGTCATCTTCATTCCCCAGGGCGAACTGCTCGCCTGGGGCGCACTCACGATGGCCGCGCTGGAAGGCGGGGTGTTCCCCGCGACCGTCTGGCTGCTGATCGGCTGCGGCGTGCTGACCCTCGCCGTCGATCTCTTCTCCAGCACCGGACGCCGTACGCTCGGCCGTTCGATCGGCTGGAACCTGGCCTACCCGCTGCTGCTGGCCGGCCTGCTGTGGGTGCTGCCGCTGGCCGCGCTGCCGACCTGGGCACGGGTCCTCGCCACGCTGGCGATCGTCGTGCCGATGGGGCCGATGCTCTACCGCGTGGCCTTCCAGCCGGTGGCCGAAGCGCCGGTGCTGGTGCTGCTGATCATCTCGGTGGCGGTGCATCTGGCGATGGTCGGTCTCGGCCTGCTGGTGTTCGGGCCGGAAGGTTCGCGCACCACGCCGTTCAGCGAAACCCAGTTCGAGCTCGGGACGCTGGTGGTCGGCGGTCACACGCTGTTCGTGATCCTCGCCTCGGTGGTGCTGATCGTCGGCCTGTACGTGTTCTTCGACCGCACGCTGTACGGCAAGGCCCTGCGCGCCACCGCCATCAACCGCAACGGGGCGCGCCTGATGGGCATCTCGCCGGCGCTGGCCGGTCGTCTGACCTTCCTGCTGGCGGCCGTCATCGGCGTGTTGTCCGGCGTGCTGGTCGCGCCGCTCACCACGATCTACTACGACAGCGGCTTCCTGATCGGCCTCAAGGGCTTCGTCGCGGCGATCATCGGCGGGCTGGCCAGCTACCCGCTGGCGGCCGGCGGCGCGATCCTCGTCGGCCTGCTCGAATCCTTCTCGTCCTTCTGGGCCAGCGCTTTCAAGGACGTCATCGTGTTCACGCTGATCATTCCGGTGCTGATGTGGCGCTCCCTCACTTCCCACCACGTGGAGGAAGAAGAATGAACCCGTCTTCCCAAGTCCTGCCGCAGTTCGGCACGAAGGTTGGTCCGCGGGCCGTGCTCGCGGTGTTTCTGGTCCTGCTGGCGGTGGCGCCGCTGGTGCTGCCCGATTTCTACGTCACGCTGCTCAACTACATCGGCCTGTCGGCGATGGTGGCGCTCGGACTGGTGCTGCTGACCGGCGTCGGCGGCCTGACCAGCTTCGGCCAGGCGGCCTTCGTCGGCCTCGGCGCCTACACCACCGCCTGGCTGACCACCTCCCAGGAGCTGCCGGGCTGGCTCGCCATGATCGGCAGCTCGCCGTGGCTGGCGCTGCTCGCCGGTCTGGTGCTGACCGCCATCGTGGCCATCGTCCTCGGTTCGGTGACCCTCAAGCTGTCGGGCCACTTCCTGCCGCTGGGCACCATGGCGTGGGGCATCAGCCTGTACTTCCTGTTCGGCAACATGGAGTTTCTCGGCGGCCACGGCGGCCTGTCGGGGATTCCGCCGATCAGCCTGTTCGGCTTCGAGCTGCTCGACAACCGGCACTTCTACTATCTGGTGTGGGTCTTCCTGCTGCTCGCCCTCTATACCACCCAGAACCTGCTCGACTCGCGCGAAGGGCGGGCGATCCGCGCGCTCAAGGGCGGCATGGTGATGGCCGAGGCGATGGGGGTCGACACCTCCCGCGCGCGGATGGTGATCTTCGTGCTGGCGGCGCTGCAGGCCTGCGCGGCCGGCTGGCTCTACGCCCACATGCAGCGCTTCGTCAATCCGACGCCGTTCGGCCTGCACATCGGCATCGAATACCTGTTCATGGCCGTCGTCGGCGGCGCCGGGCAGGTGTGGGGCGCGCTGGTCGGCGCCGGCGTCATCACGGTGCTCAAGCAGTGGCTGCAGGACATCCTGCCGAAGGTCTTCGGCAGCGCCGGCAACTTCGAAGTGATCATTTTCGGCGTGATGATGGTGGTGGTGCTGCAGCGTGCCCGCGACGGCCTGTGGCCGCTGATCGCCGGCCTGGTGCCGGTGCGCGCGCCGCAGAAGAGCGTCGATCCGGCCGCCGCCGCGCTGCCGAAGAAAGCGCAGCCGCCGATGGGCGAGACGATCCTCGAAGCGAAGAACGTGACCCGCAAGTTCGGCGGCCTGGTGGCCAACAACAACATGAGCCTGTCGGTGAAGGCCGGCGAGATCCTCGCGCTGATCGGCCCCAACGGCGCCGGCAAGAGCACCATGTTCAACCAGCTCTCCGGCGTCGATACGCCGACCTCCGGCGAAGTGCTGTTCCGCGGCAAGTCGGTGGCCGGCCACAGCTCGCGGGAGATCGCCGGGCTCGGCATGAGCCGCACGTTCCAGCACGTGCGCCTGCTGCCCAAGATGACGGTGCTCGAGAACGTCGCCATCGGCGCCCACCGCCGCGGCAGCAAGGGCGTGGCCGAGGCCGCCTGGCACCTCGAGCGGGACGAGGAAGCCCGCCTGCTGCGCGAAGCGGCGATCCAGGTCGAGCGCGTTGGCCTCAAGGACTTCATGTACGAGGAAGCCGGCAGCCTGGCGCTGGGCCAGCAGCGCATCCTCGAGATCGCCCGCGCGCTGTGCTCCGACCCCTGCCTGCTGCTGCTCGACGAACCGGCGGCGGGCCTGCGCCTGAAGGAAAAGCAGGCGCTGTCCGAGCTGCTGCGGCGCCTCAAGTCCGAAGGGATGGCGGTGCTGATCGTCGAGCACGACATGGATTTCGTCATGAGCCTCGTCGATCGCGTGGTGGTGATGGAGTTCGGCGAGAAGATCGCCGAGGGCCTGCCGGAAGAGGTCCAGAAAGACCCGGCGGTGCTCGAAGCCTACCTCGGAGGAGTATGAGATGACGACCCCCACGCTCACTTTGTTCGCTGCCCCCCACGGGGGCGCAGGCCTCCCTTGGGGCGGCCCGGCAGGAGGCCTGTGATGCCAGCCAACGTACTCGAAGTAAAGAACCTGTCGGTCGCCTACGGCAAGGTCGAAGCGGTCAGCAACGTGAACCTCGCCGTCGGCGAAGGCAAGATCGTCACCGTCATCGGCCCCAACGGCGCCGGCAAGACGACGACCCTGTCGGCGATCATGGGCCTCCTGCCGTCGCGCGGCGAAGTGGCTTTTGACGGCAGCATCGAGCAGGTGCCGGAAGTCGAGCGGATGGTCGTGCGCGGCATGAATCTGGTGCCCGAAAAGCGCGAACTGTTCGGCTCGATGAGCATCGAGGACAACCTGCTGCTCGGCGCCTTCCAGCGCCACCGCGGC
>SSSX01000219.1 GCA_015657735.1 Zoogloeaceae bacterium | reverse complement strand
CCGACGTAGAGGGCCAGGGCGCGGGTGCGCTCGCCGCTCGCCGCGGCGCGCAGGAAGTGCTGCTGCATCGCCATCGTGCCGACCGCGTAGCCGGCGGCGCACAGGCAGCGGGCGGCGACGAAGGCCCAGTAGCCGGCGCCGGCCATCGCCCAGGCGAAACCGGCTGCCGACAGCAGGGCGCCGGCGGCGAAGCAGCGGGCGACGCCGAAGCGCTCGGCCCAGCGTCCGGCGAACGGGGTGAACAGCGCGAAGCTCAGCATGTAGGCGGAGATCGGCAGGCCGATGGCGGCGCTGCCGGCCGGGCCGGCGAGATGGGCGATGTGCAGCGGCAGGAAGGCGCGGGTGAGTTCTTCGGACAGGATCAGCAGGAATACCGCCAGCCGTGCCAGGCCGAGGCGGGCGCGGCTGGCGGCGGGGGCCAGTTCGTCGCGGGCGAGGATCGCGCCGAGGGTTTCGTTGAAGAGGACGACGGCGACGAGGTAGACGATGAGCATGTCGATGGCCAGCTCGCGCAGTTCGCGGGCCACCACGTCGGCGTCGGTGGTGGTGGCGAGCCGCGCGACGAGGCGGCCGTCGACGCCGGCGACGGGCACCTCGACCTCGCCGCCGGCGCTGCCGGGACGGGCCGCGACGTAGCTGCGGCCGGGGCCGTCGAGGCGGAAGGAGAGGATTTCCGGGTGGCGGGCGAGGGTGTCGCCGAAGTAGTCCTCGACGCCGTTGAGCTGCGCGAAGGGGATGCCGAGGGACAGCGCGTTGCCGACGCGGCCGGCGAGGAAGCGGGCGAGGCTGGTGGCCTTGGCGTCGAGGGCCGGCGCGAGTTGTTGGGAAAACTGCGGCAGCGCCTGCAGGCTGAGGGCCAGACTGCTGCCGCCGGCCAGCAGCAGGGCGGCGACGAGCAGGCGCAGGCGCAGCGCGATGCGCGGCCGGCCGAGGCGGGCGACGGCGACGAGGAGCAGCGGCAGCACGGCGGCGACGCCGGCCAGGGTCACGCCGAGGCGGACGAAGGTGGCGTCGCGGGTGGCCTGCCGGCGGGCCGCGAGGCCGTCGGAGCGGACCGTGAACAGCACGCCGCCGGCGGTCTGGCCGTCGGCACCGGGGAGGCGCTGGCCGACGAGGAGCGGGCTGCCGCTGGCAAAGCGGAACCAGCGCCCGTCGCGGCCGAGGATCGCGGCGGCGGCAGCGGCCGGCAGGGCGGCGTCGCCGGTGGCGAAGAGGGGCTGCCGGCGGGAGTCGAAGACGTGGATCGCGGCGATGTCGGGGTCGTCGGCGACGAGGCGGGGGAGCATGCGGCCGAGGCCGCGGGCCTCGCCGAGCAGCAGGCCGTTGGCCGAGGCGCGGTCGAAGCCGGCCTGCACCTGGTCGGCGGCGATGCCGATCCGCGAGACGGTGATGGCGACCAGCAGCTCACCTTCCTTGTGCACCAGCAGCAGGGCCTGCAGGCCGAGGGCCAGGGCCTGGGCGACGAACAGCAGCAGGCCGATGCGCAGCCAGCCCGCGGCGGGCAACGCGGGGGGCGCCGGCGCGGGCCGCGGCGGGCTGACGGCAGGGGGCATCCGCGTCTCTCCTGAGGCGGGGCGATGGCATGCAGTGTGGCCGCCCCTTCATTCCGCAAGGATAGGCGATCGGGCTGCCAGGCGCCTGCCGGAATGCGCCGCGGCGGCGCGGGGTTCAGCCGGCGTCGGGGGTGTCGCCGCCGATGGGGGTGAACAGCGCGTCGACGAATTCGCGGGCGCGGAAGGTCTGCAGATCGTCGATCTGCTCGCCGACGCCGATGAAGCGCAGCGGCTTGGGGCTCTGGCGGGCGATGGCGGCGACCACGCCGCCCTTGGCGGTGCCGTCGAGTTTGGTCAGGACCAGGCCGGTGACGCCGATCGCGGCATCGAAGGCCTTGACCTGCTGCAGCGCGTTCTGGCCGATGTTGGCGTCGAGCACCAGCAGCACCTCGTGGGGGCCGCTGGGCTCGGCCTTCTGGATCACCCGGCGGACCTTGGCGATTTCTTCCATCAGGTGCAGCTGGGTGGGCAGGCGGCCGGCGGTGTCGGCCAGCACGATGTCGATGTTGCGGGCGCGGGCGGCGGCGATGGCGTCGAACACCACGGCGGCCGGATCGCCGGATTCCTGGGCGATGACGGCCACCCCGTTGCGCTCGCCCCAGGTCATCAGCTGCTCGCGGGCGGCGGCGCGGAAGGTGTCGCCGGCAGCCAGCAGCACGCTCTTGCCCTGGTTCTGGAAATGCTTGGCGAGCTTGCCGATGGAGGTCGTCTTGCCCGAGCCATTCACCCCCGCGATCATGATGATGTAGGGCTTGTGGCTGCTGATTTCGAGGGGCTGCTCGAGCGGCGCGAGGATCGACAGCAGGCCTTCGGCCAGCGCGCCCTGCAGCTGGTCGGTGGTTTCGAGCTTGTCGCGCTTCCAGCGCAGGCGCAGTTCCTTCAGCAGGTGCTGGGTGGCCTCGACGCCGCAGTCGGCCATCAGCAGCGTGGTTTCGAGTTCTTCGAGGAATTCCTCGTCGATCTTGCGGCGCGAGAACAGGCTGGTCAGCCCGCCGAGGCCGCCGCCGATCTGCTCGCGGGTGCGGGACAGGCCGGCCCGCAGGCGGTCCATCCACGAGCGTTTCTTGGCGGGTTCGGCGGCGACCGGGGTGGCGGCCGGCGCGGAGGGCGCGGCGGCCGGGGCCTCCGGCGTCGGGGCGGCTGTGTCGGGGGGCGTGTCGCCGCCCTTGAGGGTCTTCTTCAGGAAACCAAACATGGGAAGCCGGGTCCGAGTGTGAATCAGTCAGTGAGTCGACGGGTGGGTCTGCGAGTGGGGCAAACACGTGGCGCGGGGGAGAAAACCCCGTGCCGCCCGGTTGGCCGGCCCGTCGGAATGCCGCTATGATGCCGCGCGGCAGGCCCGATACCGGGCACGGCAGTGCCGCCGGTGGCCGTCAAACCCGAATTTTACCAGATGCTTCAAAAGCCTATGATGAATCGCAGATTGCGCGTCGGTGCCGCCGTGGCCCTGAGCGCCGCCCTGGCCGTGCCGGCCTGGGCCAATCCCTTCGAAAGCCGCCTTCCCAACGGGATGAAGCTGATCGTCAAGGAAGACCGCCGGGCGCCGTCGGTGGTGCACATGGTGTGGTACAAGGTGGGCGCGATGGACGAGGTGGATGGCACCTCCGGCGTGGCCCACCTGCTCGAGCACATGATGTTCAAGGGCACCCGGGCGGTCGGCCCCGGCGAGTTCAACAAGCGCGTGGCGGCCGCCGGCGGACGCGACAACGCCTTCACCAGCTACGATTACACCGCCTATTTCCAGCAGGTGCCGAAGGAGGCGCTGCCGCGCATGATGGCGCTCGAAGCCGATCGCATGGCCCACCTGCAGGTCGGCGACGACTCGTTCCGCAAGGAGATCGAGGTCGTCAAGGAAGAGCGCCGCCTGCGCACCGACGACAAGCCGCGCTCGCTGGTCGTCGAGCAGCTGATGGCCACCGCCTTCCAGGCCCATCCCTACCGCCGGCCGGTGATCGGCTGGATGAACGACCTCGACAACATGACCGCCCAGGATGCCCGCGACTGGTATCAGCGCTGGTACGTGCCCAACAACGCGACGCTGGTGGTCGTCGGCGACGTCGATCACCAGGCCGTGTTCAAGGAGGCCGCGCGCAGCTACGGTGCGCTCCGGATGCGTCCGCTGCCGGCGCGCAAGCCGGTGGCCGAGCCCGAGCAGACCGGCCCGCGCCGCACGGTGGTCAAGGCGCCGGCCGAATTGCCCTACGTGGCCCTTGCGTGGCGCGTGCCCACGCTGCGCGACGTGAAGAAGGATGGTGACTACTACGCGCTGCAGGTGCTCGCCGCGGTGCTCGACGGTTACGACGGCGCCCGCCTGGCGAAGAACATCGTGCGCGGCAGCCGCGTCGCGGTAACCGCCGGCGCCGGCTACGACGGCACCGCCCGCGGCGAATCGCTGTTCGTTGTCGACGGTGCGCCGGCCGCCGGCCGCAGCGTCGCCGACGTGGAGGCCGCGCTGCGTGCCGAGATCACCCGCATCCAGGACGCAGGCGTGTCCGACGACGAGCTGCGCCGCGTCAAGGTCCAGGCCGTCGCCGGCCAGGTGTACAAGCGCGATTCGCTGATGGGCCAGGCGATGGAGATCGGCATGGACGAGATGGTCGGGCTGTCGTGGAAGGACGATGCCGAGATGCTCGAACGCATCCGTGCCGTGACCGCCGCCGAAGTGCAGGCGGTGGCCAAGAAGTATTTCCGCGACGACAGCCTGACCGTCGCCCAGCTCGACCCGCTGCCGGTCGACCCGCAGGCCCGCGCCAAGGCCGCCGCCCCGCACCGCCACTGAACCCCGCATTCCCGCATTCAAGGCTGACCAGACCGATGATTCCATTCCGCCAGCGCTTCGGCGTCGCCCTCGCGATGACCGTGGCGACGCTTCTTTCCTCCACCGCTGCCCACGCCGGGCTGGCGATCCAGAGCTGGACCACCGCCGGCGGCGCGAAGGTTTTCTTCGTCGAGAGCCGCGCGCTGCCGATCCTCGACGTGCAGGTCGATTTTCGCGCCGCCGGCACCGAAGCCCCGGCCGGCAAGGCCGGCATCGCCGGCTTGACCCGCGGACTGCTCGAAACGGGCGCCGGCGCCCTCGACGAGGACGCCATCGCCAACCGCGTGGCCGACCTCGGCGCGCAGATCGGCGGCAGCGCCGACATGGACCGGGCGTCGCTGTCGCTGCGCACCCTTAGCAGCGCCGCCGAGCGCGACGGCGCGGTCGAACTGCTGGCGACGCTGATCCGCCAGCCGACCTTCCCGGCCGCCGCCGTCGAGCGCGAGAAGGCCCGCACGATCGCCGGCCTGAAGGAATCCGCCACCCAGCCCGACGCGATCCTGTCGCGCCGCTTTGCCGCCGCGGTGTTTCCGGACCACGCCTACGGCCGCATGCCGACCGTCGACAGCGTCGCCGGCCTGACCCGCGACGAGATCGCCGATTTCCACGCCCGCTACTACACCGCCGCGCGGGCCACGCTCAGCATCGTCGGCGACGTCTCCCGCGCCGAGGCCGAGGCCATCGCCGAGCGCCTGATCGGCGGCCTGCCGGCCGGCGAGCCGGCGGCGGACAGCCGCAACACCACGCTGCCGGCCCGCCAGACGATCCGCGTGCCGCATCCGTCGGCGCAGGCCCACGTCGCCATCGGCCAGCCCGGCATCCGCCGCGGCGATCCGGATTTCTTCCCGCTGCTGGTCGGCAACTACATCCTCGGCGGCGGCGGTTTCGTGTCCCGGCTGACCGGCGAAGTCCGTGAAAAGCGCGGCTACGCCTACAGCGTGTACAGCTACTTCATGCCGCAGCGCGATGTCGGGCCCTTCCAGATCGGGCTGCAGACCAAGGGCAGCCAGACCGACGACGCGCTCAAGGTGGTCGGCGCCACCCTCGACGACTTCCTCGCCAAGGGGCCGACCGAGGCCGAACTGCAGGCCGCCAAGGACAATCTCATCAATGGCTTCGCGCTGCGTCTCGACTCCAACCGCAAGATGCTCGAACAGGTGGCGGCGATTGGCAGCTTCGGCCTGCCGCTGGACTACCTCGACACCTGGCGCGACAAGGTGCGCGCGGTGACGGTCAGGCAGATCCGCGAGGCCTTCGGGCGCCACGTGTCGGCGGATCATCTGGTGACCGTCGTCGTCGGCGGCGACGGCGACAAGACCGCCGCGCCGAAGAACGGAGCCGCCCGTTGAGCGCTCCCGCCGGGCGCGTCCGCATCATCGGCGGCGAGTGGCGCTCGCGGCTGATCGACGTGCGCGGCGTGCAGGGCCTGCGTCCGACGCCGGATCGGGTCCGCGAAACGCTGTTCAACTGGCTCGGCCAGGAACTCGACGGCCGCAGCTGCCTCGACCTCTTCGCCGGCAGCGGCGCGCTGGGGTTCGAGGCCGCCTCGCGGGGGGCCGCGCGGGTCGTGATGATCGAGCAGGATCAGCTCGCCTTCGCCGCGCTGCAGGCCAATGCAAAAACCCTACAGGCGACGCGTGTACAGATTGTGCGGGGCGATGCGCTAAACTTCGCCCGTTCCGCGAACCAACCGTTCGACGTCGTGTTCGTCGACCCGCCCTACCGGGCCGGCTGGATCGAGCGGATGGCGCCGCTGCTGCCGGGCCTCCTCGGCAACGCCGGGGTGGCCTACGTGGAGGCGGAATACAAGATCGACAACATCGACGGATTGACGCGAATCAAGCAAGGCACGGCCGGGCAGGTGTATTACCACCTCTTTGCCCGCGCGGCCTGACAGCCGACTGATCGCGCCGACAGGGAAGGGCAGCAAGATGAGGGACGGCATCGCGGTTTACCCGGGGACATTCGATCCATTCACCCGCGGGCACGAGGATCTGGTCCGCCGCGCTTCCCGCCTGTTCGAGCGGCTCATCGTCGGGGTGGCGACCAGCGGCGGCAAGGGGCCGATCTTCAGCATGGACGAACGGGTGGAGATCGCCCGCGAGGCGCTGGCGCCCTACCCGAACGTCGAGGTGCAGGGATTCTCGTGCCTGCTGATGGATTTTCTCCACCAGAACAACGCGCGGGTCATTCTGCGCGGCCTGCGGGCGGTGTCGGATTTCGAGTACGAGTTCCAGATGGCCGGGATGAACCGCAAGCTCTACCCGGACGTCGAAACGGTGTTCCTGACGCCGTCCGACGAGTACATGTTCATCTCCGCCACGATGGTGCGCGAGATCGCACGTCTCGGCGGCGACGTCAGCAAGTTTGTGCAGCCGGGCGTGAACGCGCGGCTGCGTGCCAAGATCAACAAACAGTGAGTAACGAAGGAAGCAAGCAAAATGGCCTTGATGATTACCGACGAGTGCATCAACTGCGACGTCTGCGAGCCGGAATGTCCGAATGGCGCGATTTCCCAGGGTGACGAAATCTATGTGATCGACCCCAACAAGTGCACCGAGTGCGTCGGCCACTTCGACGAACCGCAGTGCCAGCAGGTCTGCCCGGTGGATTGCATTCCCTTTGATCCGGAACATCCGGAGAGCAAGGACGATCTGATGGAGAAGTTCCTCAAGCTGACCGCCGACAAGTAAGTCGCGGTCGCAGGAACGGCAAGGCCGGCGCACCTCGCGGTGCCGCCGGCCTTTTTGCGTGGCGGGCCGATCAGGCGGCGAGGGCGGACGGGGCCGGGGCGCGGGTTCCGGGCATGTCGAGGGCCTTCTCGATCCGCCGGGCGAGCCGGTCGAGGTCGGCGACCTGGCCGACCAGGACTTCCTCGGCCTGCTCCAGTTCGCGCACCCGGTCTTCGAGGGTGTCGGTGGCCTGGTGGATGCGCTTGACGCTTTCGAGCCGGCGCTTGAGCTGCAGCTGGTATTCGCGGACCTGGGTTTCGAGCGGCGCCATCACCGCCCGCAGCCACTGCTCGGCATCCCGGTTGGCGACTTCGAAGGTGCGGCGGGCCTGCACCGCGACGGTCTCGAAGAACTTCTGGGTCAGCACGTGCTTCTCGGTGGTGACGATGGTCAGCACCGTGTTGAACTGGCTGTTGAAGGCTTCCTCGAGGCGCTCGATCTCCTTTTCGTAGCGCAGCGTCGAAAACGCGGTTGGCGCGGCGAGCTTGAGGCCGTGCTCGACGGTGAAGCGCTTGTACATCGCGTCGAGCATCTTG